>MHGA01000027.1:62534-95015 GCA_001804415.1 Candidatus Aquivivens invisus | reverse complement strand
CCAACAGCTCATGCACTTACTTGAGAAACCCATGTCACCTGTAGGTGGCTAAAGTACGACTTTACCCTTACACTTTACACATTGAACATTACACAAGAACATGCGTCGTCGGGGAAAACTGTTTGTCATCTCAGGCCCCTCGGGGGGAGGCAAGACGACGGTCATCCGCGAGTTGTTGCGGCGCGTACCGAGGCTACACCGGTCCGTTTCCGTCACGACGCGGCCCCGCCGCGCCTCAGAGCGGCACGGCGCGCACTATCAGTTCGTCTCGAAGGAACAATTCACCCGGCTGCGCCGCCAGGGGGCGCTGGCGGAATGGGCCAGGGTCCACCGCGCGTACTACGGCACGCCCGAGACACCGGTCCGTCGGGTTCTGGCGCTCGGCGAAGACGTGATCTTGAGTCTCGATGTGCAGGGCGCTCGGCAGATTCGTCGGCGCTTCGGTCGGCAGGCGGCGCTGATCTTCCTGCGGCCTCCCTCGTTTGACCACTTGAGGCAGCGGCTGCTGAAGCGCCGTACCGAAACGCCCGAAGCCGTTCGACAACGGCTGCACGCGGCGGAGCGTGAAGTGGCCTGCGCGGCGTGGTATGATTATGTGGTCATCAACCACCGACTGCGCGCCGCAGTCGATCACCTCAAAGCCATTGTGACGGCGGAACGTCTGAAGACCGACTCGGGGAGGGAAGATGCCAAGCGTACCCATTGATGAGTTGATGCGGCAGTGCCAGAGCATGTACAAGCTGGTGGTGATCGCCTCCAAGCGGGCCAAGGGGCTCGCGGAGGGCGCGCCGAAATTCGTGGAGATTGATGCCAAGAAGGTGACCTCCATTGCGCTCGAGGAGATCCGCCAGGGGAAGATCTTCTATCGGGACGACGAAGAGCCCCCGGCGAAGGCGAAGGGCAAGAAGCGAACCGCCAAAGCGGGAAAATAAGATTACACAGATTTGAACAGGAGATTGCACAGATGAAAAATAAGACAATCCGTGAAATCATTCTTGAAATCTGTGAAATCAATGATTGAGATTGTGCTCGGGGTGACGGGCTCGATCGGCGCCTACAAGGCCGCCGATCTCGTGCGGCGGTTGCGAGAGCAGGACTGCGCCGTGACGTGCGTGATGACCAAAGAGGCGCGGGAATTCATCGCGCCACTGACCCTTGAGGTCCTGTCGGAGCGGCCGGTCTATACGGATTTGTTCAGCGGCCGCGACCCCCATGTCGTCCACACGAGGCTGGCTGACCAGGCCAAGCTGGTTCTCATCGCGCCCGCGACGGCGAATCTCATCGGCAAGCTCGCCCACGGCATCGCGGATGACCTGTTGACGTGCCTTGTCCTGGCGACGAAGGCCCCGCTGTTGCTCGCACCCGCCATGAACGTCCACATGTACCATCATCCGACCGTCCAGGATAATATCAGGGCCTTGCGAAAGCTGGGGCACCGCTTCATCGGCCCGGCCGTCGGAAGCCTGGCGTGCGGGTATGAAGCGATCGGCCACTTGGCTGAGGTCGACGAGATCGTGAAAGCCGCGCTGCAGCTGGCCGCGCCAGGACGTCAGTCATCCCCACCCGCGCGCTCCTCACAGGCCAAGGCCACACGCCGGCCCTCCCGCGCCCCCAAGCGACGGAGATAGTCGGTATGAGCTCCTCGCTGCGCCGGGCATCTCACCGCAGCCTTCGGATGCTCATCAGCTCAGGACCAACCCGAGAGCCGATCGATGCGGTGCGGTTTCTGTCGAACTATTCGACCGGCTTTCTGGGGGAGTGCCTGGCGCGGGAAGCCGTGCGGCGGGGCCATCGGGTGACGGTGGTCAGCGGCCCGACGGACCGGGCGCCTCTCGCCCGCGCGACCACCATCCAGGTGGAACGTGCCGCGCAGATGCAGCGGGCGCTCCGTCACGCGCTGCCCCGTGCGGATGTCCTCATCATGGCCGCGGCGGTGTGCGACTTTCGTCCGGTTCCAATCGGCGCGACGAAGCTGGCGCGCCGAGGGCGGGTGGCGCTGCGGCTTCAAGCGACTCCGGACATTGTCGCGGGCCTTCCCAGGCGCCGGGGGCAGCTCATCGTCGGGTTTGCGCTTGAAGCCGAACAGGTACGTGAACGGGCGGGTCGGAAGTTGACCGCGAAGCGACTCGACCTGATCGTTGGGCAACGCCTTAATGGGTCGGGCCCGCCATTTGGCCGACACAGGGTTGACGCCATGATCCTGCACCCGTCCGGGCAGGCGAGGGAGCTGGGGCGCATCTCCAAGCCTGCTCTGGCACGAGTGCTGCTTGACGAAATTGAGCAACTTTGGTACGGTCAACAGAGGCAGTCCACGTCGCATGGAACCCGGCGCTTGAGGGGTTTCGGAACACGGATGGGGGCATGATCAACGCACTTCGTCGTCTTCAGGAACCGACTCGCCGCTCCGCGTTTACCCTGATCGAGTTGTTGGTGGTGATCGCCATCATCGGGATCCTGATCGGCTTCCTCGCGCCAGGGGCGATGAAGATGCGCGAGAAGGCGCGGCGCTCCAAATGCCAGAATAACCTCAAGCAAATGTTCTACGCCCTGTCGGCCTATCGGGACGACCACAACGAGCGCTACCCGGACAACCTCGATGAGCTCTATCCGGATTATCTCGACGATCTGGAGGTCTTCAAATGCCCTTCCTCAGCCAGCCCGGTCCCTGCCGGCGCCTCAGCCGGAGACTATGAGGTGAAGACGGGGCTGTCACCGGCCGCCAAATCCACCGAGCCGCTGGCGGAAGACAAAGACGGCAACCATCCCGATGGCGTCAACACAGTTCGTGTTGGCGGCCAGGTCACCTTCCAAGAGAACGGCGAGATCTAATCCTCCCCCGCGATGTAACGCGTTCCGTGGTTGGCGAGTAGCACGCAGGGGCGGCGCCCCCGCGGGCGCGCGCTCGCCGCATTCCTGATTCCATCAAGGGGCGGACTGTCTCTCTGGCGCGGTAGCCAAGTGGTAAGGCGGAGGTCTGCAAAACCTCTATACATCGGTTCGATTCCGATCCGCGCCTTCGCCGGGGTGGCGCAATTGGCTGAGACGCGCGGGACTTAAAATCCTGTGTCCCGAAAGGGATATGTGGGTTCGACTCCCACCCCCGGCACTCAGCGTGTGAATGGAACAATTAAAACGGGCGATTAGCTCAGTCGGTTAGAGCACCACGTTGACATCGTGGGGGTCAGAGGTTCGAGTCCTCTATCGCCCATGCTTTGGCCGCCGTTTCAGGGGACGGCCAAAGCATCCCGAGCGCACGCGAGGGAGTACCGATAAATTCATGGGACACGCAGGAAGCAAGGAAGCGCTCAAGCAGCAAGACGAGAAGCTCTTCGCCTTGCGGCATAGCGCGGCGCATGTCATGGCGCAGGCGGTCAAGCGGCTCTACCCGCAGGTGAAACTCGCCATCGGGCCGCCGATTGAGGACGGGTTCTATTACGACCTCGATCTGCCGATGAAGCTGACGGAGGAGGATCTGCCGAAGGTCGAGGCCGAGATGGCCAAGATCATCCACGAGCACCACCCGTTTCAGCAGTCGTTCATGACGAAATCCGAAGCACTCACGCGGTTCGCTCAACAAGGCGAACGGTTTAAGGTCGAGCTGATCGAGGGCATCGCGGATACCCAAGTGTCGCTCTACACCGACGGGGAATTCGTGGATTTATGCGAAGGCCCCCATGTCGCCTCGACAGGTGAGGTGACGGCGTTCAAGCTGCTGGCCCTCGCCGGCGCGTACTGGCGAGGGGACGAGCACAATCCCCAGCTGCAGCGCATCTACGGGACGGCGTATTTCCACGCGAAGGACCTGGAGGCGCATCTGCAGCGGCTCGAAGAGGCCAAGCGGCGGGATCACCGCAAGCTGGGCAGGGAATTGGGATTGTTCAGCTTTGAAGAGCTCGCCGGGCCCGGGGTGGTGTTCTACCACCCCAAAGGCGCGCGGGTGCGATGGATCATTGAAGATTACATTCGCAGCGTCCACCTGGCGCGCGGCTATCAGCCGGTCGGCACCCCGCATATCTTCCGGACCGACATCTGGAGGCGCTCCGGGCACCTCGAGTACTACCAGGACTACATGTTCCTGTTTGAAGCGGAGAAGCTGCCCTACGGGATCAAGCCGATGAATTGTCCGGGGCATATCCTGATCTTCGCCTCGGGCCTCCACAGCTACCGGGAGCTGCCGATCCGGTTGTTCGAGTTGGGCACGGTGTATCGCAACGAGAAGTCCGGCGTGCTCCACGGTCTGCTGCGCGTGCGCGGGTTCACCCAAGACGACGCTCATATCTTCCTGCGGGAAGATCAACTCGTGGAGGAGATCAACGAGATTTTGGATTTCGCCTTCGAGGTCTTGCGGGCGTTTGGGTTTGCCGAGTACGAGGTCGAGCTCTCCACCCGCCCGGAGAAATTCATCGGCACGCCCTCGTCCTGGGAGCACGCGCAGGACGCCCTCCGCCGCGCCTTGGAGGCCAAGCAGATCCCGTATGTGGTGCGCGAAGGGGAAGGGGCGTTCTACGGCCCGAAGATCGACCTGAAGATCAACGATGCGCTCGGGCGCAGCTGGCAGTGCGGCACGATCCAATGCGACTTCGCCCTGCCGGAACGTTTTGACCTGACGTATGTCGGGCAAGACGGCAAGCCACATCGCGTGGTCATGCTCCATCGGGCGTTGTTGGGGAGCTTCGAGCGTTTCTTCGGCATGCTGCTCGAGCACTACGCAGGCGCCTTGCCCATGTGGCTCTCGCCCGTGCAGGCCGTGGTCATTCCCTTGACCGACCAACAAGGCGCGTATGCGCAGCCACTCGCTGCGCGGTTGCGCGAGGCCGGGTTGCGTGTTGACGTCGATACCCGTAATGAGAAGATGCAGGCGAAGATCCGCGACGCGCAGCTGGCCAAGATTCCGTACATGCTTGTGGTCGGCGCGCGGGAGGCCACGCAGCAGACGGTCGCGGTGCGCCATCGCCGAGACGGCGATGTGGGAGCCATGTCGATCAACCAGGCGATTGATCGGCTGAGCAAGGAAGCTGCCATCGGAGGCACGACGTAACAGAAGGAGGCACGACGATCGAACGACAGTGGCGGGTGAATGAACGGATTCGCATCAGCCAGATCCGCGTCATCGCGGAAGACGGCGAACAGTTGGGGGTGATGACGCCGCAGGATGCCCTGCGGATGGCTCGGGAGCGCGGGCTGGATCTCGTGGAGGTGGCGCCCAATGTCAGCCCCCCCGTGTGCCGGTTTCTGGATTTCAACAAGTTCCGGTACGAGGAACAGCGTCGGGAACGCGAGGCGAGGCGCAAGCACCATCTCCCCAGGCTCAAGGAAGTCAAGTTCAAGCCGCATATCGAAGCGCACGATTATCAGGTCAAGCTCATGCGCCTGAAGCGATTCCTGGCCCGCGGAGACAACGCGAAGGTCACGGTGGTGTTTCGAGGCCGGGAGCTGAGTCACGCTGAGCTGGGACGTCGAATCTTGGCTCGCTTGGTGACGGACCTGACGGCCACCGCGAAAGTGGAGCGAACCCCCATCCTGGAGGGTCGGTTTATGACGATGGTATTCGTGCCAGATCACGAAGCCCTGAGGCGCGCGGCGGGGGCAGCGAAGAAAGCCCAGCCGGGTGCGGCCGGCAAATCTGCGTCGGCGCAGGCGCCGCAATCGTCCGCGCCGCCACCCAGCGTCGAGGTCCAGGCCAAAGGTCCTGAATCAGGGAGCGCCTAACCATGCCGAAGCTCAAAACGCATAAAGGCACTGCGCGCCGCATTCGGATCACCGCCGGCGGGAAACTGCGCCGTTTCCAATCGGGACGACGACATCTGCTGAGACGCAAGCCGGCGAGGAAGATGCGTCGGCTGCGCCGTCAGACGGAAGCCCCGCGGTCCCTGGCGAAGAAATTACGGCAGCTGCTGCCCTACGGGTAGACATAAAGACGTTAGCGGGTTGGCGAGTTTGCGAGTGAGCGCGTTGAACGCGCAAACCCGCTAACCCGCAAACACGTAAACCAGAGGAGTTCAAACATGGCGCGTGTCAAATGGCAGGTGGCCTCCCGCAGGCGGCGCAAGCGGCTGTTGGCGAAGGCCAAGGGCTACCGCGGGGCTCGCCGCACGCACATCTCCAGCGTGCGCGAGACCGTCATGCGCGCGATGGCGTATGCCACCCGCGACCGCAAGGCGAAGAAGCGGTCGTTCCGCTCCCTCTGGGTCGTGCGGGTGAACGCGGCGGCGAGAGCGCGCGGGCTGACCTACGGGCAGTTGATGGCCGCGACCCGTCGGGCGAACATCGTCCTTAACCGCCAGCAACTCGCCGAGCTGGCGATTCATGACCCGGCCGCCTTTGACCGCGTGGCTTCCACGGCGCTCGGCCGCGAGGTCGGCGGGACGTCTCGTTCGCCTGCCAATGCGGGGGCGATGGCTCCAGCCTGACCGGCAGTGGTACCCCTCGCGATGATCGATCCCGCCCAACTTCAGCAGACGCTCAATCTCCTGGAAGACGCATTCGGGAAAGACCTGCAAGCCCTCCGAGGTGCCCAAGAGCTCGACGCCCTTCGCGCCAAGTATCTTGGGCGCAAAAGCGTCGTCGCAGAGCACCTCAAGCGCCTGCCCGAACTCCCGCCGGATCAGCGGGGGCTCGTCGGCAAAGCGCTCAATACGCTCAAAGAGAGCTTTGAAGCGCGGCTCACCGCTCGGCAACACGCCTTCCGGACTCAGCCGGTGGCTTCCGCGCTTGACGTGACCTTGCCTGGCAGCGCGGTGCCTCGCGGTCGCTTGCATCCGATCACCCAGACGATGGAGGCGATCCTTTCGCTCTTCGTGCCGATGGGGTTTGAGATCATCGAGGGGCCCGAGCTGGAATACGAGTGGTACAATTTTGATGCGCTCAACATTCCCGCCAGCCATCCGTCGCGCGAGTCGTTTGACACCTTTTTCGTCGACTCCAGAAGTCCTGAGCCGAGGCGCGGTCGGTTGCTATTGCGCAGCCACACCTCGCCGGTGCAGGTGCGCGTGATGCAGCGCCGCAAGCCGCCGCTGCGCATCCTCGTCCCAGGCGCGGTGTTTCGTCCAGACCCCCTCGATGCCAGCCACAGCTTCATGTTCCATCAGGTGGAAGGGCTCGTCGTCGATGAGCGCGCGAATTTCTCCGATCTCAAAGGGACCCTGACCGCGTTCGTTGAGCGATTTTTTGGGCCTGCCACAAAGGTTCGGTTCCGTCCCCACTTCTTCCCGTTCACCGAACCCTCTGCCGAGGTCGACATCGCCTGCACGGCCTGTCGAGGTCAAGGCTGCTCGACCTGCGGCAGGAAAGGGTGGCTGGAGATTCTTGGATGCGGGATGGTGCATCCCAACGTCTTCAAGGCCGCCGGTTACGACGCGGTGAAAGTCCAAGGATTCGCTTTTGGCATGGGCGTCGAACGGATCGCAATGCTCAAGTACGGCATCACCGACATCCGCCTCTTCTTCGAGAACGATTTGCGGTTTCTGGAGCAATTCTGACCAATTCCCGACGATGAAAGTTCCTCTCGAGTGGCTGAAGGACTACGTGGCGATCCGGCTTAAACCGGAGACGCTCGCGGACCGGCTGACGATGGCGGGGCTGGAAGTGACCGGTATCGCCATGGTGAATGGCCAGGCGGTGTTCGACATCGAAATCACGCCCAACCGCGCCGATTGCCTCTCGATCATCGGGATCGCGCGGGAGGTGGCGGCGATGACCGGGCAGCGCATCAAACTTCCGCAGCGACAAGCGACAAGCGACAAGCGACAAGCGAGAACCCGTCCTACACTCCGCACTCCGCACTCCGCACTCCGCATTCGGATTGAGGACCGAAAGGGATGCCGCCGGTACATCGGGCGGCTCCTCGCGGGCGTGACGATTGGGCCGTCACCGTCGTGGATGCAGCGTCGGCTGTTGGCCTGCGGCATCCGCCCGATCAACAACGTCGTGGATATCACCAACTACGTCCTGCTGGAATCCGGGCAACCCCTGCACGCGTTTGACTTCGACCGGCTCGCGCAGGGAGTCATCCTCGTGCGCCGCGCCAAGCCGAAGGAAGCGATGACGACGCTCGACGGGGTCGCGCGCACGCTCTCCCCTGACGTGTTGGTGATCGCGGATGCCGCAAGGGCGGTGGCGGTCGCGGGGGTGATGGGCGGGGTGGGCAGTGAAGTGACGCCGAGGACGACGGCGGTCCTGCTCGAAAGCGCATGGTTTGATCCGGTGATCGTCCGGCGGACATCCAGGGCGTTGGGGCTGGCGAGCGAGTCGTCCTACCGGTTTGAGCGAGGGGTCGATCAGGTTGGCGTGGAAACGGCCTCGGCCCGCGCGGCCTCGCTCATCTGTCGGCTGGCCGGCGCAGCGGAGCAGGCGTGCCGCGATGTGGGCGCAAAGCCCCTGGTAAAGCCGGCTATTGTGGTCGATGCGTCTCTGGCCAGCCGGTGGCTCGGGCTGCCGCTCTCGCCGGCGCAGATCCGTTCCTCGTTGGCGCGCCTTGGCTGCCGGGTGAGTTCCTCGGAGTCCAGTCCCTTGCTGCGTGTGGTCCCACCGTCGTTTCGACGCGATCTGATCCACGACGTGGACTGTTTCGAGGAGCTGGCCCGCCTCATCGGCTACGAGCGCATTCCTGCCACCCTTCCGGCGGCCATCATGCCCGCCTCCCGAGACGCCCAGAGCCCCCTCTATCGGAACCTGCAGTCAATTCGGTGTCTGGGCGCAAGCCTCGGATTGATGGAAACGGTCACCTGGTCGCTGGTCTCCGAGATGGAGCTGTCTCGCTGCGGGTGGACTGCCGGCGAGGCACTGCGAGTCACCAACCCCCTCAGCCAGGACTACGCGTTCGTGCGGCCATCGATGATCATGGGATTGCTGCGCGCCATCCATCGCAATCTTTCGCAAGGCGCTCAGGGGGTGCGGATCTTTGAACTGGGGTCTGTGGTACAGGCCGGGACGGTTGCGCACGAGCGCGCCTCGCTTGGGATAGCCCTCGCCGGCGCGTGGAGCCGAGATTGGCGGACAAAAGAGACCTGCGATTTCTTCCGGCTTAAGGGGCTCGTGGACGCGCTCATCCAACGGCTCTGTGGTCAACCGGCCACCTGCCGGGCTGCCGACGTCTCATGGGCCGATCCAGCAGAGGCCGCTCGCGTGTTCCTGAAGAGCCGCGCGGTGGGGGCGATCGGGCGACTCTCGCGCCAGGCGGCTTCTGCCTGGGATCTTGACGACGCCGTGTGGCTCGCTGAGTTGGA
Organism: Candidatus Aquivivens invisus; assembly: GCA_001804415.1. GTDB lineage: Bacteria > Omnitrophota > Gorgyraeia > Aquiviventales > Aquiviventaceae > Aquivivens > Aquivivens invisus. Next base: position 85,791 of record MHGA01000027.1, on the reverse strand, counting down.
TGTGACCTCGTTGCTGCAAGCCCAGCGGGCCCTCGAGTCGGCGGTCGCGCCCTCTCCGTTTCCCCCGGTGAAACGGGATCTGTCATTGGTCGTCGACAACGCGATCGCTTGTGATCAGGTCGCCTCCACGATCCGCGAGGTCGGGGGAGCGATGGCCCAGCGGGTGGAGCTGATCGACCGCTACACCGGCCGGCAGCTCCCTCCGAACACCTACAGCCTTACCTTCTCCATCGAATACCGTGACCCTGCGCGCACCCTCACCGCGGATGAGGCTGACGACGTCCACCATCGTATCGGTCAGGCGCTCGTCGAGCGCTTCGCGGCTCACCTGAGATGATCGTCATTTGAGTCACGGCAATACTTGACTTTGTGCTCCCTGGCGGAGTACGCTAGGAGTAGAGCCCTGCGCTGCACGTGAGGTTCCAGTCAACGTGAGCCAACACCACGTGACCGGGAATCCGACTTCCGTTGGGGAGTGCAGGCCCCGCCAGGGGCGGGGAAGCGCGAAACCTCCGGAGAGGGTGCCCACCTGTTGAGGGTTGGGTTCATCGTTTGACGGATTCGCCCACGGCAGAGGCGGGGCTTTTTCTTCCTTCCGCATGGACCTCTTCGACTCGCCGACTCAACCGACGTCCTCGACCCAGGAGCCGCTGGCCACCAGGATGCGGCCGCGCGCCCTCGAAGAGTTTGTCGGGCAGGAGCATCTGGTCGGAACCGGCAAGCTGCTTCGTCGAGCGATCGAGGCCGATCGGCTCACCTCGCTGATCCTATACGGCCCTCCGGGCTGCGGCAAGACCGCGTTGGCGACGGTGATCGCCAATCGGACCACCGCCTTGGTTGAGCGGCTCAATGCGACCTCGGCCGGCGTGGCGGAGCTGCGCGACGCGATCGCCCGCGCCAAAGAGCGGCATCGGCTTCAGCGCACGCGCACCATCCTCTTCATCGACGAGATCCATCGCTTCAACAAAATCCAGCAGGATGTCCTCATGCCTGATGTGGAATCCGGCAACCCGGTCCTCATCGGGGCGACGACCTTCAATCCGTTCTTTGCGATCCTGCCGGCGCTGGTGTCGCGGTCGCTGGTGTGCGAGCTTAAGCCGTTGGCCGAATCGGAGGTGCTGACGGCGCTCAAGCGGGCGTTGGCCGATGAGGAGCGCGGGCTCGGCTTGCTCCCGCTCGACGTGGAGGACGGCGCCCTCCGGCATCTCGCGAAGGTCAGCGACGGCGATGCGCGCCGGGCGCTCAACGCGTTGGAGATCGCCGCGCTCACCACCAAACCATCCAACGGCCGCATCCGCCTGACACGGGGAATCATCGAAGAGTCGATTCAAAAAAAGGCCGTGGTGTATGACCGCGACGAGGACGCGCACTACGACACCATTTCCGCGTTTATCAAATCGATGCGAGGCTCCGATCCGGACGCCACGCTCTACTGGCTGGCCAAGATGCTCTACGCCGGCGAGGACCCGCGGTTTCTCGCCAGGCGCATCATGATCTGCGCGGCCGAGGACGTGGGCAACGCCGACCCGCAAGCCTTGGTGGTGTCGACGGCTGCGATGCAGGCGTCGGAATTCGTCGGGCTGCCGGAGGCGCGGATTCCGCTGGCGCAAGCGGCGGTGTACGTGGCTTGCGCGCCGAAGTCCAATGCCGCCTACCTTGGGATTGAACAGGCAACCAAGGATGTGGAGGCCGGACGAACCCTCGACGTTCCGAAACATCTGCAGGACGCCAGCTACAAAGGGGCCAAGAAACTCGGCCGCGGCAAGGGTTACAAATATGCGCACGACTTTCCGGGCCATCACGTGAAGCAGGACTATCTTCCCGAGCGGCGGGTCTACTACGAACCGACCGAGCTTGGATACGAGAAGACGATCAAGGAGAGGCTGGCGCGCCTTCGGAAAGGTTCCGCCTGACGTTGTGTCTGTAGTATCCTATAATTTAAGTAGGATATAAACTGTACAAGCAAATATAGTTATTGATTAAATTTGTCAAATATGGCATCTTGCATGAAGGCGCGACGTTATGTCGCCCTCGCGAGCTCCATAACGTGTGTCGTCATTGAGGAGGAAAGAGCATGGGTTCGGTGTCGGTGCCTGAGTCAGTGCAGTCGGTCATTCAGTCAGGAAGCCTCGAAACCAAGTCAGCCCAAGAGGTCGTTCGGTGGGCGCTTGAGACGTTCGGCAACAAGGTGGCGCTGGCCTCCAGCTTCAGCGCGGAGGATGTGGCGATCATCCACATGATGGTGCAGGTCAACCCGAAGGCGCGAGTCTTTACGCTGGACACCGGACGGCTCAACCAAGAAACGTACGATGTCATGGACAAGATCCGCGAGAAGTGCCAGGTTTCCATCGAAGTGATGTTCCCGAACACGGAAGCGGTAGAGCGCATGGTTCGGGAGAAGGGGCTGAACCTGTTCTACCACGCCATTGAAAACCGCAAGCTCTGCTGTGGCATCCGCAAGGTCGAACCGCTCAATCGCGCCCTCGCCACGGTGGATGCGTGGATGACGGGGCTTCGTCGGGAGCAGGTGGTGACTCGGGCTGCAGTCAAGAAAGTGGACCTTGACGCGGATCACGGCGGGATCGCCAAGATCAACCCGCTGGCCGACTGGACGTGGACTCAGACGATGGAGTACGTCACGAAGCACGGCATCCCGTATAACGCGCTCCACGACCAGGGGTATCCCTCGATCGGCTGCGCCCCGTGCACCCGAGCGATCAAGCCGGGCGAAGATTTCCGCGCCGGGCGATGGTGGTGGGAACGGCCCGAGCAGAAGGAATGCGGCTTGCACGTGAGCAAGCACGGATGAGCACACAGCAATTAGCACCTAGCACACAGCACGCGTTCGCTTGTCTGTGTGCTGTGTGTGGTGTGCTGTGTGCGCGGAATCTCAGATGATTGCCCCGCATGGTGGCACGCTCATCAACCGGATTGTCGAAGGGAAGGAGCGCGACGCACTCCTCGAGAACGCGCCGGCTCTTCCGCGCATTGAGCTGGACGCCTGGGCGATCTCCGACGTCGAGATGATCGGCATCGGTGGGTTCAGCCCGCTTGAGGGATTTATGACGAAGGCCGATTACGAGTCGGTCGTCAACACCCGTCGGCTGGCGAACGGATTGGTCTGGACGATTCCGGTGACGCTGGCGGTTGATGAGGCGACGGCGGGCAGGCTGAAGGCGAAGCACGACGTCTCCCTGACGAGCCACGGGTCTGTGGTGGCGGTGCTGCATCTCGAGGAGCTCTACACGCCGGATAAGCAGGCGGAGGCCGAGGGTGTCTTGAAGACGACCGACGCGGCCCATCCGGGCGTGGCGCGGTTGCGGGCCGTCGGCCCTGTCTATCTCGGTGGGCGCCTCAGCGTTGTGAACCGGCCGAAGGCGACGACGTTTCTTCAGTATCGGCTGGACCCCACCCAGACGCGGCGGATCTTCTCGGAGCGCGGGTGGAAGCGGGTGGTCGCGTTTCAGACGCGCAACCCGATCCACCGGGCGCATGAGTACATCCAGAAATGCGCGCTGGAAATCTGCGACGGGATGCTGCTGCATCCGATCGTCGGAGAGACGAAAGGCGACGACGTGCCGGCGGCGGTCCGCATGAAGAGCTACGAGGCGTTGCTGGCGGGCTACTATCCCAAGGATCGCGTGGTGTTGGCGGTGAACCCCGCCTCGATGCGGTATGGGGGGCCGCGGGAGGCGATCTTCCACGCGCTGATCAGAAAAAATTACGGCTGCACGCATTTTATCGTCGGGCGTGACCACGCGGGGGTTGGGAAATTCTACGGGACCTACGACGCGCAGAAAATCTTTGACGACTTCTCGCCTGAGGAGATCGGGATTGCGCCCCTCTGCTTCGAGAACACCGCGTACTGCACGGTGTGCGGCTCGATGGTCTCTTCGAAGACCTGTCCGCACCCGCCGGAGCAGCACGTGTCATTGAGCGGCACCAAGGTGCGCGAGCTGCTTCAAGCCAGCACGCCGCCACCTCCGGAAGTCTCTCGTCCTGAAGTTGCCTCGGTGTTGATCGAGGCGATGCGGCAGCCCGCCGCGAAGTAGAGCGCTCATGCGCGTCGAACTGCGGCACATCTTCAAATCATTTCCCCACAACGGCTCGAGCCTTGAGGTGTTGCACGATATCAACCTCACGGTCGCCGAAGGGGAGTTTGTCTGTCTGGTTGGCCCTTCGGGCTGCGGGAAGAGCACGATCATTCACCTCGTCGCCGGGTTGGAGCGCCCGACGTCCGGCGACATCCTCGTTGGGGGGCGGCCGGTCACCGGCCCGGACCCAAGCCGCACGGTGGTGTTCCAGGACGCCGCGCTGTTTCCGTGGTTGAACGTGCTGGGCAACGTCGAGTTCGGGTTGCGCATGGCGGGCTTGCCACCGGTGAGGCGACGCGCACGCGCCCTGGAGTACCTCAAGCTCGTGCATCTGTCCCGGTTCACCACGGCGTACCCCCACCAGCTCTCCGGCGGCATGAAGCAGCGGGCGGCGATCGCTCGCGCCCTGGCCCTGCAGCCGGAGATTCTCCTGCTGGATGAGCCCTTCGCCGCGCTGGACGCGCAGACGCGCGCGGTGCTGCAGAATGAGCTGATGGAAATCTGGGAGTTAGCGCGCCCCACGATCCTCTTCGTCACGCATAACGTCCGCGAAGCCACCGGCTTGGCGGACCGCGTGTACGTCATCTCCTCTCGCCCAGGGCAGATCCGAGACGTCCAGGCGATCCACGTCCCTCGACCGCGGCATGCCGAAGACGCCGCGCTCCTGGCGCACCAGCATAAAATCCTCGAGCTGCTGGGAGAGGAAGTCGAGAAAGTGCTACAGGATGAACTCGGTGAGCGGGTGCACTTTCCGGAGGCGCAGCACCCTGTGCCGCCTGAGCAGTCCCGCGGGATGCATAGCTAATGCGTGAACGACCAAGAATCTCCAGGTGGCTGAAGCCGGTGCAGGCCCTCGCGCTGCTGTACCTCTTGTGGGAGGCTACGGCGTTCGCGTTTCCTGCCTGGCCTTCTCCTCGGACGGTGTTCGGCGCGTTGATGGACGATTTTCGCCAACCCGTCTTTCGCGCGGCGCTGGCAGGCAGCGCGTGGCGGATGCTTGTTGGCTACACGCTGGTGATCCTCGTTGGCATCAGCGGGGGGCTGCTGCTCGGCCGGGTGCCGTTGATCGACCAGATCATCGGCAGCTTCGCCGTCGCCATTCACGCGATTCCTGGCGCGGCCTGGGTGCCGTTGTCGATCATTTGGTTCGGGATGACGGAGCGTGCGGTGATCTTCACCATTCTCTTGGGCGCCTCCGGCATCGTGATGGTGAGCACAGATACCGGCATCCGCGAAGTGCCGCCGCTGGTCGCTCGGGCGGCCCGAACATTGGGAGCAAGGGGCACGAAATACTTCTGGTTCGTCGTCGTGCCCTCCGCCATCCCGAAAATCGTTGACGGACTGCGGCTGGCCTGGGCCTTCGGCTGGCGCGCGCTGATGGCCGGGGAGTTACTCACGTCAGTCAGCGGGCTCGGCCAGCTCCTCAGCCAAGTGGCGAAAGCCGGACAGCTCGATCAGCTGCTGGCGATCATGCTGCTGATCGCCTCCATCGGCATCGCCGTTGACGGGTTGGTCTTCAAGCGCCTGGAGCACGCCGTGCGCGTGCGATGGGGCCTTGCCTAATTGCAGCAGACAGCAATGAGCACACAGCAGATAGTACAAAACAACCGTTGCCCTTCTGTGTGCTGTGTGCTGTGTGCTGTGTGCTGATCACGATGGTGCGGATTCCTCGGGGAATGTACGAAGCCATCATCCAGCACTGCCGCAGCCGGTATCCGAAAGAGGCGTGCGGGATCTTGGCAGGAGACGAGAGACACGTCGTGCAGGTCTATCCGATGCGCAACGTTGAGGACAGCCCGGTGGGGTATTCGATGGATCCGAAAGAGCAGTTGCTGGTCGAGAAGCAGATGCGCTCGAAGGGTCAGCGGATGATCGGGATCTTCCATTCCCATACCGCGACCGAGGCGTACCCCTCGCCCGTGGATGTGCGGCTGGCGATCTCGCCGGAGATTTCGTACGTGCTGGTGTCCCTCAAGCAGCCAACGATTCCGGCGATCAAGAGTTACCGGATTGACGGAGCGGCGATCACGGAGGAACCGGTCACGGTTGAATGAGCGAAGTGGTTGGGATCAGCGAGGATGACGGGCATGCAGGACGCTGCGGTGATGACGGTCGATGTGCGGGACATGACCTGCGCCCAGGCGCTGGCGGTCGTCGCGCGCGCGATATCGCACCGAGCGAACGGACAGCGGCTCCACGTCCTCTACAATGCCCAGGACGTCAAACGCGACCTCATGGTCTGGGCGGCTGATCGGGGAGTGAAGATGTCCGAGGCCGGCCCCGATCGATTGCAGGTGCACCGATGACCTCACGCAAAATTGCTGACAGCGTGCTGGAGTTGATCGGCAACACCCCGATGGTCCGTCTGCGGAGGCTGACGGACTCGTCGATGGCGACGATCCTGGCCAAGCTGGAGTCGTGCAATCCAGGGGGCAGTGTGAAGGATCGGATTTGCCTGGGCATGATCGAAGACGCCGAAGCGCGCGGGGCGCTCAAGCCCGGCTCGACGATCGTGGAGCCGACGAGCGGCAATACCGGCATCGGCCTGGCGATGATCGGGGCGGTGAAGGGCTATCGCGTGATCCTGACGATGCCGGAGACCATGAGCGCGGAACGGATCTACATCCTGAAGCGCTTCGGGGCGCAGGTCATCTTGACGCCGGCGGATCAAGGCATGCTGGGTGCGGTGAGAAAAGCCGAGGAGATCGCCAAGCAGACCCCCGGCGCCTTTCTGCCGCAGCAATTTCGAAATCCTTCCAACCCGCAGGTCCATCGGCAGACGACCGCTCAGGAGATCCTCCGGGCGACCGACGGAGCGTTTGACGCCTTCGTGGCGGGGGTGGGGACCGGCGGGACGATCACGGGGGTGGGAGAAGTCTTGAAGAAAAAACGCCCGGCGGTTACCATAATAGCGGTTGAACCGCAGGGTTCTCCCGTGCTCTCCGGAGGGGCTCCGGGCCCCCATATGATTCAGGGCATCGGCGCGGGATTTGTGCCGGAGGTGCTCAACCGAGAGATCATCGATGAAATCCTGCCGGTGTCAGACGAACAGGCGTATGACGCCTCCAGGCGCCTTGCGACCGAGGAGGGCATCTTCGTCGGCGTCTCGGCAGGAGCCGCCTGTTGGGCGGCGTTGCAGGTCGCCAAGCGGTTGGGGCGAGGCAAGACGGTCGTGACCGTGTTTCCGGACACCGGCGAGCGGTACATCAGCATCCAACCATTTTTTGAAAGCTCACGATGAGTTACATGCTCGGACTCAAATGCCGCGAATGCGGCCGCCTCTATCCCAAAGAGGTCATCTTTGTGTGCGAGTACTGCTTTGGGGGCGTGGAGGTCGACTACGACTACGACGCCATCCGCCGCGTCCTGACGAAGGACGCGGTGGCGAGCCGTCCGAAGTCCTTGTGGCGGTACCGGGAACTCTTGCCCATTGAAGGGGAGCCGGCGGTCGGGCTCTTATCCGGCTTCACCCCTTTCTTCCGTTCCGAGCGTTTGGCCCAGCGCCTGGGGGTGGAGGAGCTTTACCTCAAAGACGACTCGGTGTCGCATCCGACCCTCTCCTTCAAGGATCGGGTCGTCTCCGTGGCGCTGACGAGGGCCAAGGAATTCGGCTTCGACACGGTGGCGTGCGCCTCGACCGGCAATCTCGCCAACTCCGTGGCGGCGCTCTCTGCGCGCGCCGGATTGCAGCGCTACATCTTCATCCCTTCCGACCTGGAGATGGGGAAGGTCGTCGGTTCCCTGATCTATCGTCCCACCCTCGTCGCGGTGGAAGGGACCTATGACGATGTCAACCGCCTCTGCGCGGAAATCGGCTCGAAGTACCCCTGGGCGTTCGTCAACATCAACATCCGGCCCTACTACGCGGAAGGCTCCAAGACCTATGGATTCGAGGTGCTGGAGCAGATGGGCTGGCGCGCGCCGCAACATATCATCGTGCCCTGCGCCGGCGGGTCCCTGATCACCAAGATCAACAAGGCGATCAAGGAATTCAAGCTCCTCGGCCTCATCGATCCCGCATCTTCCACCAAGCTCTACGCCGCGCAGGCGGATGGCTGCGCCCCGATTGTGAAGGCGATCAAGGAACGCTCCGATATCGTCAGGCCGGTCAAGCCTCAGACGATCGCCAAGTCGCTGGCGATCGGCAATCCCGCCGACGGCTACTACGCCACCAGGACGGCGCTGGACTCCGGCGGCTTTGGCGAATCCGTCAGCGATGAGGAGATCATCGAGGCGATGAGGCTGCTGGCGGAGACCGAGGGGGTGTTTACCGAGACGGCCGGCGGTGTCACGGTGGCGGTGGCGCGGAAACTCATCGAGCAGGGGGTCATTCCCCGCGATGAGTCGATCGTCGTGTGCATCACTGGCAATGGGCTCAAAACCCAGGAGCCGCTGGTGAGCCGCTTAGGCCAACCGGTTCGGATCAAGCCAAACCTGGCGTCATTTGAATCGACACTCGCGGAACAGCTTGCGGGCCTTTCCACGAAGACACGATAGGAGGAAGGCATGGCAGTCATTGTCCGGATCCCGACTCCACTTCAACGTCTCACCAACGGCCAGGGGGAGGTGCCGTGTGCCGGCTCGACGGTGAACGACCTGCTGGCAGATCTGGAGCGCCGGCACCCTGGGATCAAAGAGCGCATCTGTGATGAGTCGGGCAAGCTGCGACGGTTCGTGAACGTGTTCGTCAACGAAGAGGACATCCGCTTCCTGCAGGGTGACCAGACGGCCGTCAAGGATGGGGATGAGGTCTCCATCATTCCGGCCATCGCCGGCGGGATGGCGGAATATCATCGGTAGCCCCGCACGTTTCGCGGCGCGAAACGAAGACGCGGAGCTCATTGAGGAGGAACCATGGCCCGTAAGCAGGTGACGTTGATTTTCCCGCAGCATCTCATCAAGGAGCCGGTGATCTACACGATGGCGAAAGAGTGCGGGATCATCCCCAACATCCGCCGCGCGAAGGTCACCGAGAGCGTTGGGGAAGTGACCCTGGAGCTCGAAGGGACCGATGAGAATCTCAAGCGAGCGGTCACCTTCCTCGAGAAAAAAGGAGTGAAGGTCGAGCCCGTGGTCGGCGACGTGGTCAGTTAAGTGAAAAAATCCCCTTGACACGAGAGGCCTCGGCCCTGTATACTCCATACCAGTAGTGAGTGTAAAGATGCCGAAGCCCCCGAAACATTCCGAGAGCTTGATGCGCCTTCGCAAGATCGAAGGCCAGATCAAGGGCATCCAGCGGATGCTGGAGGAACGCCGCTACTGCATCGACGTGCTTCAGCAGGTCTCCGCCGCTCGCCGGGCGCTGGACGAAGTCGCGCTGCAGATGATGCGCGGCCATATCAACAGCTGTGTCAGCCACGCCATCCGACACCAGGATGGCGCGGAAAAGGTGGAGGAGCTGATCCACACCCTTCACCGGTTCATTAAATGATCCTTCGACCGCGTCGAACCATGAACCTCCTGCATCGAATCGTGGTGGTGTTCGTCCTCGCCGCCGTCGTGCTGCCGGCCACGGGGATGGCTGCGGTGTGCTGCGGGGCGAGACCCGATTCCCGTCCCCGCCTGGCCTCTGGGTGTTGCTGTGTTGCCGAGTGCTCGCTGCAGGCTGATCCGTGCGACTCGGACGCCTCCCGCGCGAAGGTCGACGTCGCCCCCCTTCGTGACACGGCCCACGCGAGTCCGTTGACCGAAGCCGCATCACCGTCATCGATCACGCCCCGAGTGTCTCTGGCACGCGCCGCAGGCCTCCCCGCGGAGTGTGCCTCACCTCCCAACCGATCCTGCCACGCTGTCTCGCTGCCGCTGCGCCTGTGATTGCTTCCGCTCCTGACGTCGTACGTGTCTCATCAGGAAAGGGGGCAGGTCGCATGCGCGGGTGTTTGTTCCAACGCCAATCAATCGTCTCAATGGCTCTGGCCGGTCTGCTGGTAGTCCAGGCGGGCCTGCCGCCTGTTGTCTTAGCGCAGGTCCCCGTCTCCTCCGAGCCGTCGCTGCAGCTTCCCGACCTGATCACGGAGCTCAAGGCCAAGAACCCGACGCTTCGGGAAGCCCGCACCCGATGGGAGGCGGCCCAAGCCAGAATCCCGCTCTCCAAAGGCTTGCCGGCTCCCCGCGTCGGCGTCGAGTTCGAAGAGATTCCCAAGGGCGGCATCAAGCTGAATCAAGCCACCATCATGTATCAGCTGGTGCAGTCATTGCCGTTTCCCGGCAAGCTCTCCGCGAGGCACCGCGTCGCAGTCGCCGAAGCCCAAGTGGCTGCCGCGGCTTTCAAACAAATCGAATGGGACCTGATCGCACAGCTCAAGGCGGCCTATTATGACGTCTGGTTGCTGGATCGTGAGCACGAGATTGCGCGGGAACAGGTCCTCTGGGTCAATCAAGCCGCGACCGCGGCTCAAGCCCGCTACGCCACCGGCACCGGCGAGCAGGCTGAGCTTCTGCGACTGCAAGCGGAAACGCTGCAGGCCGCTAACGAGGTCGAGGTGCTGGGGAATCGTCGGGCTGCGGCCTCGGCGCATCTCAATCATCTTCTGACCCGCCCGAGCCACGAGCCCGTCGGTTCACCCGCTGACATCCCCTTGCAGCCGCTCACCGTCACGACGGATGAGCTGTGGCTTATCGCTTGGGAGCATCAGCCCGAGCTGCTCGTCATGCGGTATTCCCTCGAACGGGCGGAGGCGGAGTGGCGCCTGCAGAAGCGGGAGTTGTGGCCTGATCTGGAGACGATGGCCGAGTTGAGAAATCCCGCCATGGGGCCGATCGGGCCATGGGACCTGACGCTGGCAATCGTCTTGCCGTTTTGGTTCTGGACCAAGCAGCGCTACGGCGTGAAGGCGGCATTGTATGACAAACAGTCAGTGGAAGCGGCCTACGAGGCGATGCGGTTGGACGTCACGCGGCGCATCCACGAACACTGGCATCAAGCCGTGGCTTCCTATGCGACGGCGCGGCTGAGCCGTGACGGCTTGATCCCGCTGGCGCGCCAAGCGGTGGAGTCGTTGATCGCCGGCTATCAGAGTGGACGGGCCTCGGCGACGGATCTGCTGGAGGCGTTGCGTTGGCTTGCCGAGCAACAGCGCACCTTCGCGCAGCAGCGCATCGCATTGGAGCAGCACGTCGTGATGCTGGAACAAGCCGTCGGCGTGCCCTTGCGCCCGGAACAGGAGACAGGAGACAGGAGACAGGAGACAGGAGACGCGAGTGCCGACCGGGAGACCCTGCCATGACACGACGCACACAACGATTGGTGGTAGGAGGCGTTGGGCTGCTGGTCCTGCTGGGTGCGGTCACATTCGTCATTCGTCATTCGCCACTCGTTATTCGACAATCGATGAGAAAGGCTGTGTATTACTGCCCGATGCACCCGACCTACACCTCCGACCGGCCAGGCGACTGCCCGATCTGCAACATGAAGCTGGTGAAGCGGGAACCGGAGCAAGCACCAAGCAACAACAGCCAAGCTGTGGCGCAGAGGACAAAAGATATCTGCTACTTGCACAACTGTCCGAAGGTGCACGAGGGCAGACCATGTCCGATGACGGTGATTGCCAAGGAAGGCGAGTCGGTCGTCTGCCCGATTTGCGGGACGCATGTCTCGGATGGCAAGGGCGGGGCGCGAAAGGTGTTGTACTGGACCGACCCCATGATCCCGGGCTACAAATCTGACAAACCCGGCAAATCGCCGATGGGCATGGATCTGATTCCGGTCTACGAGGAACGCCGAGTCTCTGGTGAGGCTTCAGCGACGGCGCCTGAAGGCTACGCCACGATCCTGGTGACGCCGCAGAAGCGGCAGTTCATCGGCGTCACGACGGCCCCCGCCGAGCGGCGGACGATCCGCAAGATCATCCGGACAGTGGGGCGAATCGCCAACGACCCGGAGCTGTACCAGGCGCAGCAGGAGTACCTCCAGGCGCTGCGGGCCGTGGAGCAAGCCAAGACGACCGGCGCCTCGCCGGAGATCACTGAGCGAGCCCAACGGCTGGTCGATGCCAGTCACCTGCGCCTGCGCCGGATGGGTTTGAGCCATGAGCTGATCGAGGAGATCGCCACGTGGGAGGGGCCGGATCAAAGCCTGATCTTGGCGGATTCCAGCGGCCGGGTGTGGCTCTACGCTCCGATCTATGAGTTCGAGCTGCCCCTGGTGAAGCTTGGCCAGACCGTCACCATCGAGGTGCCGGCCATTCCCGGAATGAAACTCGATGGGGCGATCAAGTCAATCGACCCGGTGTTGGATCCCGCCACGCGCTCCGCCAGAATCCGGGCGATCCTGACCGATCCGCAGAACATCCTCAAGCCTGAGATGTTCGTGAACGCCTCGATCGCCGTGGCGGCTGGCGAGCGGCTCGCCGTCCCTGAAGAGGCCGTGTTTGACACGGGGACCAAGCAGGTCATCTTTGTCGATAAAGGCGAAGGACTCTTTGAGCCGCGTGATGTGACGGTCGGGGTCAAGGCGGAGGGCTACTACGAGGTCACAAGCGGTGTCGCCGAAGGTGAGATCGTTGTCACCAGCGGCAATTTCCTGATCGACTCCGAGAGTCGCCTGAAAGCCGCGCTGCAAGGGATGAGCGGGGGAGAACACCAGCATGGCCAGTAATCTTCCCCAACCCGAGCCAGCGCGCGCCGTCCCGGAGGAGTCACAGCCGGTCCTGCACCACAGCGGGCTGATCGAGAAGATCATCGAGTGGTCCGCCCACAATAAGTTCGTCGTGCTGATCTTCGCCGTCGTGGCGATGCTGGGGGCCGTCTGGTGCGCCCGCAACATTCCGCTGGATGCGATCCCGGATTTGTCGGACACGCAAGTCATCATCTACTCGCGCTGGGACCGCAGTCCGGACATCATCGAGGACCAGGTCACCTACCCGATCGTCACCGCGATGCTGGGCGCCCCCAACGTCAAGGCTATCCGGGGCTTCTCCGACTTCGGCTTCTCGTACGTGTACGTCATCTTCAAGGACGGGACCGACATCTACTGGGCGCGCAGCCGGACGCTCGAGTACCTGAGCAAGATCATCCCGAAGCTCCCCGAAGGCGTTCGAACCGAGCTCGGGCCGGATGCCACCGGCGTGGGCTGGGTCTTCCAATACGCGCTCGTGGATAAGACCGGGCAGCATAACCTCCAGGAGCTGCGGACATTCCAGGATTGGTATCTCCGGTATCACCTCCAGAGCGTTCCCGGCGTAGCAGAAGTCGCGTCTATCGGCGGCTTCGTGAAGCAGTACCAGATCACGATCGACCCCAACCGGCTCCTCGCCTACAACATGCCGCTGGCCACCGTCGTCGAGGCGATCCGTTCCGGCAACCAGGAAGTCGGTGGTCGGTTGTTGGAGTTCTCCGGGGCCGAGTACATGGTCCGGGGCCGGGGCTATGCGAAGTCGGTGCAGGACCTGGAGAAGATTGTCGTCAGCACGGATCAGAAAGGTACGCCGATTCTGGTGCGGCACCTCGGCACCGTCACCCTGGGGCCTGAGATCCGTCGGGGGCTAGCTGATCTAGATGGGGAAGGCGACACGGTCGGCGGCACCGTGGTGATGCGCTACGGCGAAAATGCGCTGAACGTGATCAACCGGGTCAAGACGAAGATCGACGAGGTGAAGCCGTCGTTCCCGCCTGGGGTGGAGCTCGTGGTCACCTACGACCGCTCCGAGCTGATCAAAGAGTCGATGGCGACGCTGAAAGAACAGCTCATCGAAGAGATGATCGTGGTCAGCCTCGTCATTCTGCTCTTTCTCTGGCACTTTCCCTCGGCGGTTGTGCCGATCGTCTCGATTCCGATCGCGGTGCTGCTGTCGTTTATCCCGCTCTACGGCATGCGGCTGAGCTCGAACATTATGTCGCTGTCAGGGATCGCCATCTCCATCGGGGTATTGGTCGATGGCGCGATCGTTGAAGTCGAGAACGCGTACAAACGCCTGGAACAGTGGGTCGTCGGCGGCCGCAAAGGCGACTTCCATGCCGTCCGCCTGCAAGCGCTCAAAGAAGTCGGCTCCTCCGTCTTCTTCTCGGTGCTGGTCATCGCGGTGGCGTTCCTGCCGATCTTCACCCTGGTGGACCAGGAAGGCCGGCTCTTCAAGCCGCTGGCGTGGGCCAAGACCTTCACGATGATCATGGCCGCCTTCCTGGCGATCACGCTGGATCCGGCGGTGCGGATGCTGTTTGCCCGGATGGAGCCCATCCGGATCCGGTGGCCGTGGCGCCGGCGACAACCCACGCCGAGCCGGAGCGAGGCGATCGCTTCCAACGTCGCCACCGGCCTGTTGGTGGGGACGTATTATGAAGAAGAGAAACACCCGGTCAGCAAGGTCCTCTTCCGCCTCTACGAGCCGGCCTGCCGCTGGATGCTTAAGCACCGCAAGCCAGCCGTCATCTTTGCGGCGGTGCTCTCCGTGTGGGCCGTCATCAACCTGGGCTCGATGATGTTCAGCATGCGGCTGCCCGGCGCCTTGATCCGAGGTTTTGAGTTCATGCCGCCACTCTATGAGGGCACACTCCTCTACATGCCCACGACGCTGCCCGGCATCTCAGTGACCGAAGCCCAGACGCTGCTGCAGAAGCAGGATCAGGTCATCAAGAGCTTCCCGGAGGTCGAGCGCGTCTTCGGCAAGGCCGGCCGAATGGAAAGCTCCACCGACCCAGCGCCATTTTCGATGATGGAGACCACCATTGTGCTCAAGCCGGAACACGAGTGGCGCAAGGTCCGCCGCTGGTATTCGTGGTTGCCAGGGTTCTTGAAATGGCCGTTCCAGAGTTTTTGGCCGGAGCACATCTCCGATGAGCAGCTCATCGAAGAGATGGACCAAGCCCTGCGGATTACGGGCGTGACGAACGCCTGGACCATGCCGATCAAGGCTCGGATCGACATGCTTTCGACCGGGGTGCGGACGCCGATCGGGATCAAGATCCTCGGCTCGGACGTAAAAACGATCGAGGAAACCGGCACACACCTTGAAGCGATCCTGCGGGAAATCCCCGGGACCAGGAGCGTCTTTGCGGAACGGGTGGCGGGTGGCTACTTCGTGGACTTCGAGCTCAACCGGGATGAGCTGGCCCGCTACGGCCTTTCCGTCGCCGAAGTGCAGATGGTGATCATGTCGGCCATCGGGGGCGAGAACATTACCACGACCATTGAGGGCCGCGAGCGCTATCCGGTCAATGTACGCTACTCCCGAGAGTTTCGGGATGACATCGAGAAATTGAAGCGAGTCCTGGTGCCGACCCCGGCGGGCCAACACATTCCGTTGGTACAGCTGGCCGACATCAAGCTCGTCACCGGGCCATCCATGCTGCGCAATGAAAACGGCCTCCTCTCCGGCTACGTCTACGTGGACGTGGCCGGCCGGGACATCGGCGGCTACGTCACTGAGGCGAAGCAAAAGGTGGCGAAGGTGTTGAAGCTGCCCTCCGGCTACGGGCTCATCTGGAGCGGCCAGTACGAGAACATGATCCGGGTCCGGGAACGGATGAAGGTCGTCCTGCCCGTCACCTTGTTCTTGATCATCGTCCTGTTGTACATGAATACCCACTCGTGGGCCAGGACCGGGATCGTGCTGCTCGCCGTGCCCTTCTCCATCGTGGGGGCGGTGCTGCTGTTGTGGGTGTTGAACTACAACGTCTCAACCGCGGTGACCGTGGGCGTCCTCGCCCTGATGGGGCTCGACGCCGAGACCGGCGTGTTTATGCTGCTGTTCCTCGACCTGGCGTACAACGAGTCGGTCCAGAAGGGCAAGATGCGCAACGCACATGATTTGGAGGAAGCGATCATCCACGGCGCGGTCAAGCGGATCCGGCCTAAGATGATGACCGTGATGACGACGTTCATCGGGTTGTTGCCGATCATGTGGTCGATCGGGCGGGGCGCGGACATGATGAAACGCGTGGCAGCCCCGATGGTCGGCGGCCTGGCGACGTCGTTCCTCCTCGAACTGTTGGTATATCCGGCCGTGTATTACCTTTGGAAGTGGAAGTTTGAGATGAAGGAAGGCCGCGCAGGATGGATCACCAAGTCGGTCTAAGTTCCTGTCATCACGCGGACACCTGCCACCGCGAACCGCGACGCTGGTGGCGTGATCCGTGGGTGTGGGTGCCGGTCAGCGGCGTCCTGTTGGAGTTGCTTGGCCTGGCGTGGCCGAACGCTTCCGCGGTGAGCGCCAGCTACACGGGCTACCTGAAGAAGGTTGCGGTCCCGTTCTTGCTGGGGTTGGTGATCGGAGGGATCATCGACCATTTCGTTCCAAAGGCCTACGTCGTCACGCTCCTCTCGGGGCCCCGCAAGCGCGTGATCCTCCGCTCCACGATCCTGGGGTTTCTCGCCTCCAGCTGCAGCCACGGGTGTCTGGCGATTTCTCTGGAGCTGTATCGCAAAGGGGCGTCGATTCCGGCAGTCGTCAGTTTCTTGCTGGCCAGTCCGTGGGCCAGCATGTCGCTCACGCTGCTGTTGATCGGCCTGTTTGGCCCTCGCGCGCTGGTCATCATCGGTGGGGCGCTGGGAATTGCCTGGCTGGCCGGTCTCGTCTTCCAGCAGCTTGACCGGCGCCGGTTGATCGAAGCGAATCCGAACGCGACGGGCGTCTCCACGGAGGTCGCCGTCTGGAGCGATCTGGCAGCCCGAGTGCGCGCCTATCCCTGGACTCGTCGGCAGCTTGTCGAAGACGCGCGAGGCGTCTGGCGTGGGATGATTCCTCTCGGCCGCATGGTGCTCGGATGGGTGCAACTGGGGCTGATGTTCAGCGCCGTCCTCGGGACGCTCGTGCCTCACGAGTTCTTCATGAGGTTTCTGGGGCCGACGGTTGGGGGATTGCTGGCCACCCTGCTGGCGGCGGCGGTCATCGAGGTGTGCTCGGAGGGCACCGCGCCGCTGGCGTTCGAGTTGTATCGCCACACCGGGGCGTTGGGCAACGCGTTTGCGTTTCTCATGGGCGGGGTGGTGACGGATGTGACGGAGCTTGGGGCGATCTGGACGAATGTCGGCCGGCGGACGACCGTGTGGCTTGTCGTGGTGACGTTGCCGTTGGTGGCGGGGTTGGGGTGGGTGTTAAACGCCGTGTTCTAAGGGAGAAGGTCGAAGTTTGAAGTTCAAAGTTCGAAGTGGGAAGGGAAAAAAGGAGGGGAACCATGCGTTGCGTTCAGGTGGTTGTCGTCACGGCGCTGGTGGTTGGAGGGATGGGAGTGGTACGGGCAGAGGAGGGGCATGAGCCTGCGCACGAGCACGCCCATGACCACGGGGCGGTTGCCGCGCACGAGGCCGCGGCCTCCGCTGAGCAGACGTTGACCGGCGAGGTGGTGGACGTGTTCTGCTACCTGAGCCATCCTGCGCAGGGCTTGGGCAAGGACCACGCTGGCTGCGCCAAGAAATGCATCAAAGGCGGATTACCGGTCGCCATCAAAGTGGGCGATCAGCTGTATCTTGCGACGATGGCCGACCACATCGCGGCGAACGAGAAGCTCGCCGAGTTAGCTGCGCAGCAGGTCACGGTGACCGGCACGGTGATGGAGCTGGACGGCCAGCACCTCATCGCCATCTCGAAGATTGAGTCAGCAAACTAGACCAGAGACCGGAGACCTGAGACAAGAGACTAAAAATCTTTACAGTCTCATGTCTCTGGTCTCGTGTCTCACATCTGAAGATGGAAAGTCTCCATCCGCTCCTTGTCCATTTTCCGATCGCGTTGTTGCTGACCGCGGCCGGCCTGGATCTGCTGGCGCTGCTCCTGAAGCGCCCCTCGCTGCATTGCCTCGCACTCTGGAATCTCGCGCTGGGAACGGTTGGGGCCGGGGCGGCAGTGCTCAGCGGGTTGCAGGCTGAGGACGTCGCCAAACATTCCTTCGAGATCTGGCAGGTGATGGAGTTGCATCAGCGTCTGGGGTTCAGCACGCTCGCCTTAGGCGCGATCTCGGTGAGCTGGCGAATCGCGAAGCAGGATCGGTTGACGCCGCGGGCGCGCCTCGTCACGATGTTGCTGGAAACGGCGCTTGTTGGTACGCTGTCCTGGGGCGCATACCTCGGCGGTCGGCTGGTGTATGAGTTGGGGGTCGGCGGAACATTCGGAGCGATTCGATGATAAAGGACAACGCTTGTCAATGAGCACCACGGTGCCTCTGCGCGATCGCCTGTGGGTGAGCGCTGCCATCCTGTGCGTGATGCAGTGGCTGTGTCTTCGGATCTGCCACGTTCCTCTCGCGCAGCCATGGGAAACCTTGCTGCCTGGACTGGGTATCTTCGGCGCCGCGTTTCTCCTGTCGTGGGGCGCTGAGCTGGCGCAGTTGGAAATCCCAGAGTCGTTGGCGCTGGCGTTTCTCGCGCTGATGGCCGTGCTGCCGGAGTATGCGGTGGACATCTACCTGGCGTGGACCGCGGCGCACGATCCCAGCTATACCGCCTTTGCCGCAGCGAATATGACGGGGGGCAACCGCCTCCTCATTGGGCTGGGCTGGCCGGTGGTGTTGCTGTGCTATTGGCTGAAGACCCGCCGCAAAGAGATCACCCTCGACAAAGGGCAGCGGATTGAGCTGGCCACCCTGGTCGTGGCGACTGCGTACGCCTTCTTCATTCCTTTGAAGCGCACCCTGTCGCTGATCGATACGGTGTTGCTCGTCGGACTCTTCGCCATCTACCTCATCCGATCCAGTCAGGCCCACCATGTCGAGCCGGAGCTTGAAGGTCCTCCGAGGCACCTGGCCCGCTTGCCGCGCGCGTGGAGACGTCTGGTGACGGTGGCGTTGTTTCTCATCCCCGGGCTGACCATCTTTCTGGCGGCGGAGCCCTTCGCTGAAGGCTTGCTGGACAGCGCGAGAGGCCTCGGCATTGAGGAGTTCCTCCTCATCCAGTGGCTGGCTCCGCTGGCGTCGGAATCGCCGGAATTCGTTGTGGCGGCACTCTTCGCCTTGCGAGGCAATGCCAGGGCCGGGTTGGGGACGCTGATCTCCTCCAAGGTGAATCAATGGACGCTGTTGATCGGGATGTTACCGCTGGCCTATGCGATCTCAGGCGGGCACGTCGTGCCGATGCCTCTCGACGGCCGGCAGGCGGAAGAAATTTTGTTGACCGCCGCCCAATCGCTGCTCGCCGTGGTGATCCTGGCCAATCTCGGGTTTGGGATCTGGGAAGGCCTGTTGCTGGCGAGCTTGTTTTCGATGCAGCTGCTGATTCCTGACCCGCGGGTTCGGATCGGGTTTTCGATCCTGTATGTCGTGCTGGCGGCGGCCTACCTTGGGAACAAGGCCTACCGCCGCTCCATGCGCGAATTGTTGAAAGGTTTCTGGACTTCTGCGCTATAATAGAACATGTGTTGGGGGCTTGAGCATGGGGCCGAAACCGCGCGGGCGTTCCAAATCGAAAAAGAGTCTCGTCAGGCGCCTCGCCAAGCCACTCCCCAGCCGCCCTCGACTCGTGGCTCGTCGGCGACGGGTCAAGGCCGTTGCCAGCAACCCCTTGTCCGCGCTGCACGCTCCAACGACGCGTCGCGCGGCGAAGCCTTCCCGCCCCTCCATCCCGCTTCCCCGGCCGGCTGAGACGCTGCGCGAACCATTCGCGGTACCGCCTTCACCTGCGCGTGTGGCCTCAGGACTTCGCCCGGCACCGCAACGTCCCGCCCAGCGCGAGCCGTTCGTGATCCCCACCGGCTACGGCGATCATCGCATTGTGTTGATGGTCAAGGATCCCTGGTGGCTGTACGCCTATTGGGAACTCGACCCGTCACAAGAGCGGCAGGTCCGGAGCCGCGTGGTGCCGGATGAGATCGGCGGGATGCAGTCGATCCTACGGGTCTACCATGTGACGGGTCGCCGATTCCCCGAGGAATCGGCCAACGCGTCGTTCGATATCGCCCTGTCCGGCTTGGCCAACAACTGGTACATCCAAGTGGATGCGCCCGGCCATGACTTCGTCGTTGAGATCGGACTGCTGACGACGCGGGGGCGATTTCTCCTGCTGGCGCGCTCCAATCGGGTGACGACCCCTCGCATCGGCCCCTCCGAGCTGATCGATGAGACGCTGAAAGCCCATCTCGCGGGGTCGTTGTCCTCTGCCGGCCTGGTCTCGACCGGCCCGCGCCGGTGAGCGCACACTGATGTCTCACGACCCGCAAGGCTACCTCGCGCTTGTCCTCCATACCCATCTGCCGTTCGTGCGGCATCCTGAGTGTGACGAGTTCCTCGAGGAGCGCTGGCTCTTCGAGGCGATCACCGAAACGTACCTGCCGCTGCTTGAACGTTTCCACCGGCTGGCCGAAGATCAGGTCCCCTTTCGGATCACCATGTCCTTGACCCCGACCTTGCTGGCGATGCTCTCCGATCCGCTGCTCCAGGCGCGCTACCTCCGGCATCTGGAGCGGCTGGTCGAGCTGGCCGACAAGGAGCTCGCGCGCACCAAGGATCAGTCCGAATTCCACGCCCTGGCGCAGTACTATCACCGGCGCTTCACGACGGCCCAACGCCAGTTCACGGAAAGCTACCACGGCAATCTCATCGCGCCGTTTCGCGAGCTCATGGAACGGGGCTACCTTGAGCTGATTACCTCAGCGGCGACCCACGGCTATCTGCCGCTGATGGACATCCAGCCTGCCGCCGTGCGCGCGCAACTGGCGGTCGGTGTCCAGGCCTTCGAGCAGGCGTTTGGCCGACGGCCCGCGGGGATCTGGCTGCCTGAATGCGGGTATCATCCCGGGCATGAAGCGTTCTTGAAGGCATTAGGCATCCAGTATTTCCTCCTCGATGCCCACGGCGCGCTGTTCGGTTCGCCCCGTCCTGCGCATGGGGTGGCCGCGCCGGTGGCGTGCCCTAATGGCGTGGCCGCGTTCGGGCGAGACCTGGAGTCCTCGAAGAGCGTGTGGAGCGCGAAGGAAGGGTACCCCGGCGATGGGGACTATCGCGACTTCTACCGGGACATCGGCTTTGATCTGGAGTACGACTATATCCGGCCCTATCTCAACGGGGACGGCGCGCGCCTGCAGACGGGCTTCAAGTACTACCGCATCACCGGGACGACGGACGACAAGGCCCCGTATGATCCGGCGCGCGCCCTCGAGAAAACCGCCATCCATGCCGGCAATTTTCTGTTCAACCGCGAACGGCAGATCGAGCATTGCGCCTCGCTCATGAATCAGCGGCCGATCGTGGTCAGCCCATACGACGCCGAGCTGTTCGGCCATTGGTGGTTCGAGGGGCCGGACTGGCTGGAGCGGCTCATCCGGAAGGTGCACGACGATCAGAACGTCTTCCGGTTGACCACCCCCTCGGAGTATCTGGCGCGGGAGCCCAGCCGTCAGGTCATCCAGCCGACGATGTCGAGCTGGGGCTATCAGGGGTACAACGAAGTGTGGCTGAACGGCTCCAACGACTGGATCTATCGACACCTGCACAAGATGGTCGACCGGATGGTCGAGATGGCCAATCGGCATCCACAGGCGGACGGGGTGCAGCGTCGCGCGCTCAATCAGATGGCGCGGGAGCTCCTGTTGGCGCAGTCCTCAGACTGGGCGTTCATCCTGAAGACGCAAACCCACACCACCTACGCCTACCGGAGGCTTCGCGACCACCTCGGCCGGTTCAGCCGGTTGTACGACGAGCTCACCCGTCACGAGCTCCATGAACCGTGGCTGGCTGAGCTTGAGGCGGCTGACAACCTTTTCCCCTTCCTCGACTACCGCGTGTATGCGACCGCGAGCAGCGCCTGAGTGATTGACGATTATCGACAATCGTCAATTGAAATTGCCGGCGGTTGCCTGCCATGAAAATCCTCTTTGTCGCATCTGAAGTTTCTCCGTTCGCCAAGACCGGAGGGCTTGCGGATGTGGCGGGGTCGCTCCCCAGAGCCCTCGCGCGGTTGGGGCATGAGGTGCGCCTCATCATGCCGCGCTATCGCGCCGTCGACCCCAAACGGTTTCGGCTGAAGCCACGCCTCCCGCGATTCACGGTTCCCCTGGGATCATCCCGCGTGGACGGCTCGGTGTTCGAGGGCGTCTTGCCGGGGACGAAGATTCCGGCGCACTTCGTGGATCAGCCGGACCTGTTTGACCGCGACGGGCTATACCAGTACGAGGGGAGGGACTTCCCCGACAATCTGGCTCGGTTCAGCTTCTTCAGCCGAGCCGTGCTCGACGCCGTGCCCCGGCTCGGATGGCCACCTGACGTCGTCCATTGTCACGACTGGCAAACCGCGTTGATCATCGCGCATCTTGCGCTTGCGCGCGCCTCAGACCCGTTCTGGCAGTCGGCCGCGTCGGTCTTGACGGTCCACAACCTCGCGTACCAGGGGGTGTTTCCGCAGGCCGGCTGGCCGCTGACCGGGCTGCCCTCCGCCGCGTTCAGTATGGAAGGGTTGGAGTTTTACGGGCAGATCAACTGCTTGAAAGGGGGGCTCGTGCACGCGGATCGTCTCTCAACGGTCAGCCCCACCTACGCGAAGGAGATTCAGACCCCTGCGGGAGGGTGCGGGCTGGACGGGATCTTGGTGACGCGGCGAGGCGCCCTCGTGGGCATTCTGAATGGGATCGACGTGGACGAGTGGAACCCGCAGACCGATCCGCATCTTGCCGCGCGCTACGCCGTGGATCGGCTGGAGGGCAAGGCGACATGCAAGCGCGCCTTGCAGCGTCAACAGCGCCTCCCTGCCCGCCCCGCAGAGACCCGGGCAGGCGGGCCACAACAGCCGGCGCTGCTGATCGGCATGATCCAACGCTTGGTGGAGCAGAAGGGCCTCGATCTGTTCGTCCAAGCCGCCCCGCGCCTCATGACGCTGCCGATCCAGGTGGTGATCCTCGGAGTGGGGGACCCGGCGTATCACCAACAGCTCACCGACCTCGCGCGCCGATTCCCTGATCGGATGGCTGTGACGCTGCGCTTTGCTGGCGATCTGGCCTATCAGATCGAAGCGGGTGCGGATGCGTTCTTGATGCCCTCGCGCTTTGAGCCGTGCGGATTGAACCAGATGTACAGCATGCGCTATGGGACCCTGCCGATCGTCCATCGCACGGGGGGGTTGGCCGATACCGTCGTGGACGCCACGCCGTCGGCGCTGGCTGCGGGCCGTGCAACCGGCTTCATCTTTGAGGACTATTCCGCGGAGGCCCTCGTGGAGGCGGTCGAAGAGGCGGTGGCGTTGTTTGCCAATCGCGCACAGTGGACGCAGGTGATGCGCACCGGGATGCGGCAAGATTTTTCCTGGGACC
>MHGA01000027.1:0-62521 GCA_001804415.1 Candidatus Aquivivens invisus | reverse complement strand
CTGAATCCGTCGCTGGACGAGTGGGTGTGGGTCCCTCGCCTTGAGATGGGCAGCCTCAATCGGGCCGTGCGGTTTGAGCGGTACCCGGGAGGCAAGGGGATCAACGTCGCTCGCGGACTGCACCAATTGCGGGTGCAGACGACGGCGGTCGCGTTGGCCGGGGGCAGCGACGGGCAACTCTTGGGTAAGCTGCTCGTTGAGCAAGGGATTGCCTGCCGATTTGTGACGATCCGAGGCACCACCCGCAATAACTATTCCGTTCAATCGTCGGCCCCGCGCGCGATCACGCAGATCAACTCGCCGGGTCCGCAGGTGGCTCGGCGGGACCTTCAACGGCTGGAGCGGCTGGTGCAGCGTCTTGGCGCAGGGAGCCGAGGGGTCGTCTTCTCGGGCAGCCTGCCTCCCGGCGCGCCACCGACGACCTACGCGCGCTTGCTGCGCCTCATCAGGAAGGACCGGGTCGTCACGGTGCTTGACGCCTCCGGTACCTCGTTGCGGCACGGGCTCTCGGCCCGGCCGTGGCTCATCAAACCCAACCGTCACGAAGCCGAAGAATTGCTGGGTGCGACCCTGCGGACCCGGCGCGAGGTCGTGGCGGCGGCGCGCGCATTGGCTCGTCGAGGGCCTCGGTGCGTGATCATCTCGATGGGAGCGGAGGGGGCGGTCTTGGCCAGCGCCGCTCCGGAGACTGCGCTCTTCGCCGCCTCCCCGCGGGTCAAAACCGACTCGCCTGTGGGGTCCGGGGATTCGCTCGTCGCGGGATTTCTCGTCGAGTGGCTGCGCAGCCGATCATGGCCTGAGGCCCTGCGGTGGGGGGTGGCGTGCGGGGCCGCGTGCGCATTGACAGCCGGGACGTCGCTGTTCCGTCGAGCCGACGCCGTTCGGCTCCTGCGCCGTGTGGCGATCGAGGCCGTATAACGCGGGTGGTGGTCAAGTTTTGCAGGGCCTGCCGCTGCGCCATCCCGCCGTCCGTGCTCGCGCCGGGGCGGCCGCTTCGCGGACACCGCCGCTCGGCGCTTGCGCGCGGGCGGCGGGAGCCCTGGCTCCGCGTCACCCGCCAAACTTGACCACTACCACCGCGTCTGAGTGTTTGACGACGGCCGCGAGCTTTTGCTACACTGAGGCTTCGAGACCCTCCTGACGATGAGCTTACCGAAAGTGACGATCCTTGGAGCCGGGCAAGTCGGCGCCACCACGGCTCACCTGCTAGTCTTGAAGGGCCTGGCGGATGTGGTGTTGATTGATGTGGTCGAGGGGCTGGCCGCCGGCAAAGCCTTGGATCTGCTGCAGGCGGCGGCGATCGAAGAACTAGCCGTCTCCGTCACCGGAACCACCGACATGGGAGCGATGGCAGGCAGCCGCCTCGTCGTGATCACGGCCGGCCTGGCTCGTAAACCCGGCATGTCCCGCGACGATCTGTTGGCCGCCAACGCGAACATCGTGGGGCCCCTGGCCGATCAAATTGCCCGTGTGGCCCCGGAGGCCGTCGTGATCGTCGTGACCAACCCCCTCGATGTGATGACCCAGCTCGTCCTCCAGCGCACCGGATTTCCTCGGCAGCGTGTGATGGGCATGGCGGGTATGCTGGATACGGGTCGATTGCGGGCGTTCATCTCGCAGCGTCTCACCGTCAGTCCGTCCGAGGTGCAGGCCGTGGTCCTGGGGTCTCACGGGGATCTGATGGTGTGCCTGACAGACGCCATCAGGGTGCAGGGCGCTCCGCTCAGCCAGCGGCTTTCCTCGCAGGAGATCGATCAGTTGGTGGCTCGGGCCCGCGACGGGGGCGCAGAGATCGTTTCACTCTTGAAAACGTCCAGCGCCTACTATGCCCCGGCCAGCGGGGTGGTCCACATGATCAGCGCCGTGCTGGGTGGCACACGACGGGTGTTGTCGGCGTGTGTCCTGCTGGAGGGTGAATACGGATTGCGAGACGTGTGTATCGGCGTGCCGGTGGAGGTTGGCACCGAGGGGATCGCTCGGGTCGTCGAGCAGCCGCTGTCCCCGCAGGCCCGCGAGGCCCTGCACCGCGCCGCCGACCAGGTTCGCGCCCAAGTCAAGCAGCTCTTGACGCTCAAACCCCGATGAGCCCGACGCCGTCCTCTCCCGCATCGCCGCCAATCCAAAAGGGTCTTGAGGGGGTGGTAGCCTCGGAGACTCGCCTCTCCGACGTGGATGGCGTGGGGTGCCGGCTCATCTATGTCGGCTATTCCATCGATGAGCTCGTGGGTAAGGCGAGCTACGAGGAAGTCGCGTTCTTGCTGCTCAACGGCCACTTGCCCGCTCGCGAGGAATTGCGTGGGTGGACTCAACAACTCGCCAGTCAGCGGGCCCTTCCAGCCGAGGTCCTCCAGGCCATGCAGATGTTGCCTTACGGCGAGCCGATGGCGTACCTGCGCACCGTCATCTCATTGATCGGCTTGGGGGACGCTTCAGCGGAGCGCCTGGACCCGGAGCGCCTGAAAGCCCAGTCGATCAGCCTCGTGGCCAAGACCCCGACGATCATCGCCACGTTTGAACGGCTGCGCAAGAAACAGCCGATGCTCGGGCCGCGCCCTGATTTGGGGCTTGCCGCGAACTTCCTCTATATGTTGACCGGAGACGTGCCGTCCCAGGACGCGGCGGAGGCGATGGATGCGTACTTCGTGCTGCTGGCCGAGCACGGCTTAAACGCCTCCACCTTCGCCGCCCGCACGACCGTGGCGACGCAGAGCGATCTCTACTCAGGCATCACGGCGGCGATTGGCACCCTCAAGGGGCCGCTGCATGGCGCCGCGAACACGAAGGCGATGGAGATGCTGGTGGAGATCGGCTCGCCGGATCGCGTGGAGGCGTATGTCCAGAAGACCTTGCAGGACCACAAGCGCTTTATGGGCTTCGGCCACCGCGTCTACAAAGGGGAAGATCCGCGGGCGAAGCACCTCCGGAAGGTCTCCCAGCATCTGGCGCAGTTGAACGGCGAGACGAGATGGTTTGACATCTCGGAGCGACTGAAAGAGGCCGTGTGGCAGGCGAAGAAGCTCAACATCAACGTCGACTTCTACTCCGCGTCGCTGCTCTATTACCTGCGCATTCCGGCGGAGCTGTTTACGACCCTGTTTGCCTGCGCCCGGATGGCGGGGTGGTGCGCCCATATCATCGAGCAGCTCGCCGATAACCGGCTGATTCGTCCCCTCGCCCTCTACGTCGGCCCCCGCGATTTGAAGTTTGCTCCTATTGACCAGCGTTCGGCCTGACACGTGAAACTCCACGAATATCAAGCCAAGCAGCTCTTCGCCTCGGTGGGTATTCCGATTCCACGAGGGCAAGTCGCCAACACCCCTGAGGAAGCGGAGGCCGCGTACACCGCCCTGTGTCAACCCTCCGTGAACGTCAAGGCGCAGGTGCATGCCGGCGGGCGGGGCAAGGCCGGCGGGGTGCTCGTCGCCGCAAGCGCCGTGCAAGCGGCCGAGCAAGCGAAGCGGCTGTTGGGCACGCGGCTGGTCACCAAGCAAACCGGCCCTCAGGGGCTACCCGTCTCAGCGGTGTTAATTGACGAGCGCGTCGAGATGGCGGCGGAGCGGTATCTCGCCCTCACGATCGATCGGTTCCATGCCCGGCCCCTGCTGCTGGCCAGCGCTAAGGGAGGCATGGATATCGAGGAAGTGGCGGCATCAGAGCCGGGTGCTATTGCGCGGGAGCCCATCGACCTGGCGACCGGCCTGCAGCCTGCGCAGGTCTCGGGTCTCGTGGAGGCCCTCGGGGTGCCCGCCGACCTGGCGGAGACGGCGCGCGGCGTCGTCAAGTCGTTGTGGGAACTGTTCGTGTCTCACGATGCCTCGCTGATTGAAATCAACCCTCTCGTGGTGACGGCTCGGTCGACCGATGGACGCCTCCTGGCCTTGGATGCGAAGGTCATCATCGATGACAACGCGCTCTTCCGCCATCCGGATCTTGCAGCGATGCGGGATTCCACGCAAGAGCATCCGATTGAGTGGAAGGCCGGTCAGATCGGCATCGCCTACGTCGGACTCGAGGGCACCATCGGCTGCCTCGTCAACGGGGCAGGCCTGGCGATGGCGACCAACGACATCATCAAACTCTGCGGTGGCGAGCCGGCCAACTTCCTGGATGTGGGGGGCGGGGCGAACGTTGAGCAGGTCACCAACGCCTTCTCCATCATCCTCGAGGATGCTCGCGTGAAGGCGATCCTGGTCAACATCTTCGGCGGCATCATGCGGTGCGACTGGGTGGCGCAGGGACTGTTGAACGCCACGCGGACGCTGAACGTCCGCGTGCCGATTGTCGTGCGACTCCAAGGAACCAATGTCGAGGAGGGGCGGCGTCTGTTGACGGAAGCCAGGCATCTGAACCTGATCAGCGTTGACGAGCTTGAAGCCGCCGCACAACGGGCGGTGGAGCTTGCACGTCGGTGACAAGTGACATGCGACAAAAAGAACCGTTTTGGATTGACTTGTCACCTATCGCTTGTCGCCTGTCACCGCCTGGGTGAGTGGCGCGAGTAATGAGCATTCTGGTTGGGAAGGACACGCGCGTGTTAGTCCAGGGCATCACCGGCCAGGCCGGGGCCTTCCACACCGAGCGGATGCTCGAATACAAGACGCCGGTTGTGGGAGGCGTCACGCCCGGCAAGGGCGGCACCGCGATCCACGGCGTGCCGGTCTTCAACACCGTCAGAGCGGCGGTGGAGGCGACGGCGGCGAACGCCACCGCAATCTTCGTGCCGGCGAAATACACCTTTGAAGCGATCCAGGAAGCCATTGAGACACGGATTCCCTTGATCGTCGTCATCACCGAAGGCGTGCCGACGCTGGATATGCTCAAGGTCCGCCAGCGCCTGAAGGGGACGTCCATCCGCTTGATCGGCCCCAACTGTCCCGGTCTCATCACGCCGGGGCAGTGTAAAGTCGGGATTATGCCGGGCTATATCCACAAGCCCGGGACGATCGGGGTCCTGTCGCGCAGCGGGACGCTCACCTACGATGCGGTCTATCAGCTCACGCAGGCGGGGCTCGGCCAATCCACTTGCATCGGGATTGGGGGCGACCCTGTGCTCGGATCAAGCTTCGCGGATCTCCTGGCGCTCTTTCAAGCGGATCAGGGGACGGAGGCGGTGGTGTTGATCGGGGAGATCGGGGGCACCGAGGAAGAGGAAGCGACCGCCTACATCCGCGGCCACCTCACTAAACCGGTCTTCGCCTTTGTGGCGGGCCGCATGGCGCCGAAAGAAAAGCGCATGGGGCATGCGGGCGCGATCGTCGCCGGAGGGAAGGGAACCGCCGCGGAGAAGATCGAGGTCCTGCGAGCCTCCGGTGTGACCGTCATCGACAGCCCCGCCGCCATCGGGCGCAGCGTCGCCCAAGCGCTCCGCCGTCCTACCCCCTCGAGTCGATAAGCCGTTGCCCTCATCCATCGGGTGTGGTACCGTAGAGTTGGAGTCGTTGGTGCGCGTTGAAGCACGGGAGGTTTCCATGCGTGATCGAGTCGAGCGAGTCATCAATCGGATTCGGCCGGCGGTGCAGATGGACGGTGGGGATATCGAGCTGGTCGATGTGACCGACGGCGTTGTCAAACTGCGGCTGGTCGGCTCCTGCCACGGCTGCCCCTCCTCGATGATGACGCTCAAGGCGGGCATCGAACGGGCCATTCAGGCCGAGGTACCCGAGGTCAAAGCCGTGGAAGCCGTCGAAGAATAACGAACAGCAGCACACAGCACTCAGCAGACAGCACACAGAGTGTGTACAGTAGAAACGCCGGGAATCCTCCCGGCGTTTTTATTTTTCTGTGTGCTGTGTGCTAGGTGCTTATTTGCTGGCTAAGCGCTCGAGCTCCTCCACGTGCTCCTGGCTGTCCTGGAGGACGTGCTCGATCCCCTCATAGAGGATGACCTCATCGTGGGGAATGAGGTTGAGGAGCTTGCGGTAGAACTCGACGGTGTCCCGCTCGTACCTTAGGTTGATCTTCACCGCCTGCAGCGAATCTTTGTGGATTTGAATCGGCCCCACCTTGGTCGTCGGTACGCCCCCCAGCGCAGCGATGCGGTTGCGCAGAATCTCCGCATGCTCCATTTCATCCCCCGCGATTTCCTTGAAGCGGGCGATCAGCCCTTCCGCATACGGCCCCTTCGTGATCGCAGCTTGCGTGAGGTATTGAATTTGGCTGGCGTACTCCATTTCCAGCCCTTCATTCATCAGCTTGATGAGCTTCGTGGTATCGAGCGCCATGCTTTCTCCTTATTGGGTTCAACCCTCTGACACCGCGTGCATGATAGCACGCAAAATACTTCTTGACAACCAAGCTGCAGAGACTTATAGTTTTAATCTATTTGAGACTGAGTCTCAAGTAAGTTTAAACGACCCATGAAGCGATTTGTCCAGGTCGAACAACAGTTGAGGGAGCGTGGGGTGCGCCTCACCGATCAGCGGCGGCTAGTCGTGCGCCGGGCGGTCTCCTACCTCCATTTCACCGCGGAGGAGCTGGTCAAAGACGTGCAATCGATTGATCGGTCGGTGGCGCGCGGCACGGTCTACCGGACGCTGGCGCTAATGCATCAGGCCGGCGTGGTGGAGAAGCACGACTTCCGTTACGGGCCGCCGAATTACGAGGTGACGTTCGGCAAGGCGCACCACGATCATCTGATGTGCGTACAGTGCGGGGAAATCATCGAGTTCCAGGAGCCCCGGTGGGAGCGCCTGCAAGAAGAGGTCGTCAAGCGGTACGGCTACCAGTTGCTGTCCCACACGCATAAGCTCTACGGCCTGTGCGCGACGTGCCAGCGCATCGATCCGAAGCGCGCCCCCAAGCACCCCCATCTTCACGTTGAGGAGGTCGTCGCATAACCATGGTTGCAGGACAGCCATCTGCAGAGGTGATGGGGAAGATTGCGGAGGCGATCCGGAACGTGCGCTTCGGATCCGTCCAGATCGTCATCCACGATTCGCAGGTCGTGCAGATTGAGAAAGCGGAAAAGTTTCGGTTTCGCGTGTCATCGGCTCGGACCGACCGGACCTCCGGAGGCGCCGGCATGTGCCAGGGGGGAGAATGTCATGAAGCGGTTGGTCCTGTGGATTGCGGTTAGTCTCGCGGTCATGCCAACGGCGCGGGCGGCGGATGTTCAGTCATCCGAGAAGCCCCGCTTGGAGGAAGTGGTGGTGTCGGCGGAGCAGATCGAGGGGCCTTTTCTCCCTGATGTGGTAGGGACCGCTATCCACGCGGGCAAGAAAACTTCGGTGATCGACCTACAAGAGATCCCGACGATCGTGAACAACAACTATCGTCAGGTCTTAGCGAAAACGCCGAGCTTGTTGCTCAGCGAGGAGACGACCCCGCTGGTGAGCATCGGCTACCGCGGCCTGGCGCCGGATCGCGCGCAGTTCATGCAGGTGCTCAAGGACGGCGTGCCGATCGTGGCCGATCTCTTCGGCTACCCCGAAGCCTACTACACACCACCCTTCCAAACCGTCGACCGCATCGAGTTCATCCACGGTGGGGCCTCGCTGTTGTACGGGCCGCAGCCGGGCGGGGCGCTGAACTTCGTCACGAAAGCCCCAGCGGCCGACACGAGGCTTTCGGCCTACACTGAGCATCTCTTTGGCGATGACGAGTTGTTCTCCACCTACACCTCGCTGACCGGCTCTGTTGAACCGCTGGGCTTCTACGCCTATCTCCATGAACGGGAGGGCAACGGGTTCCGCCAGACGAACAGCGATTTTGAGGTCCTGGGAGGAGGTCTCAAGGTGACGCTCGGGCAAGCCACCGACTCACGTCTGACCATGACCTACGATGAGTATCACGAGGAGCATGGCGAGCCGGGTGGCCTCACGAAAGCTGAGGCGGACAGCGAGGGTCGCGATCTCACCCACCGCTTCGGTGATCGGTTCCGCCTGGAACGCTATGCCGGCACCATGGCGTATCAGCGCGATCTGGATGAGCAGAGCCAGGTGGACGTCAAGCTGTTCGGCGGCCACTACCGGCGCTACAGCAAGCGCCAGCGAAGCGGAGGTTTTGGCACCAACCCGACTGGCACCACCAACGATATTCAGGAGCAGGATTTCTACACGGTGGGGCTGGAGCCGCGGATCCGGCACACCTACGATGCCTTCGGCCAGTCCGGCCAGACGCTGACCGCCGGGGCGCTTGTGTACCTGTCCAGCTCTCCGAAGGAGGATCAGCGTGGTGACACGATCTACGCGGACACCGGCAGCCTGCGTAACCGCAGCGACCGCGAGATGCAGCACCTGTCGCTGTTTGCCGAGCAGTTGTTTCGATTCGACAAGTTTTCGCTCACCCCAGGCGCGCGGCTGGAACACATCTGGCAGGGGATCAACGAAACGGTCAATGCCGACAAGCACGCCGCCGGTACCGCCTTCGGCGATGTGGAGGAGTTCGATTTCGTGCCGCTCTTCGGCATCGGCGCGGCGTACGACGCCACGCCGACCGTCACACTCTACTCCAACTTCTCGCAGAGCTACCGGCCCAAGCTCTTCGCCCAGGCCGTGCCCACCGGCACCAACCAGGTGGTGAACAACGACCTGGAGGAAGGCAAGGGCTGGACGTTCGATGTCGGCGCCAGAGGACACGGCGATGTCTTCACGTGGGATGCCAGCTTTTTTTCCCTGCGGTTCGACGATCAGATCGGCACCTCCGGAAACACCATCGAGAATGTCGGCGATGCGCTGCACCAAGGGCTGGAGCTCTCCACGGAGGTTGATGTGCTGGCGGCGGCGGATCGCTACGCCCTCGTCGATGGCGCCACGCGCCTGGGCTCGCTGCGGCCGTTCTTCAACCTGATGCTGCTCGATGCCAAGTTCGTCGACGGTCCTCAGGACAACAAGACCCCGCAGTACGCGCCGCAATACACTGTGCGGCTCGGGTTGCAGTACGCGTTCGGCGAGCGGGTCAAGGCGAATCTGAGCAGCCTGTTGGTGGATGACCATTTCGGCGATGACGCCAATACCACGAATCAAACCGTCCCGTCCTATAAAGTGTGGGACCTGACGGGCGAGGTGAAGGTGTGGAAAGACTTCGTGACACTGTTCGGCGGAATCAATAACCTGTCCGATGAGCGCTACTACGCCCGCGTGACCAGCGGGGGCATCGACCCGGCGCCGGAGCGCAACATCTACGGCGGCGTGCGCGTCGGGGTAAAGTTTTGAAAGTTTCGTGGATCGACGATCGGACCTATGGTTCGTTTCGTAGGAGGAGTGGAGATGATTCAATGGTTTCTCAAAGGCGGGCCCGTCATGTGGCCGCTGCTGCTGTGTTCCATCATCGCCGTGGCGGTGGCCATTGAGCGCGTGCTGTTCTGGGTGAAGGAGCACACGGCGCAGGACACCTCGCTCATCCACAAGCTGTTGCACCTGACGGAACGGGGGCTGTTCGAGGAGGCCAAGGTCAACGCGTGCGCCTCGCGCGACGCCGTGGCGCGCGTGCTGTGCAACGGGCTCAGCCACCATCACTTTTCGCTCGAGGGCGCGCTGGAGGTGACGGTCCAGGCGGAGGTGAAACGGATGAAGCGGTATCTGGGGGTGCTCGATACCATCATCACCGTGGCCCCGCTGTTGGGAATCTTCGGAACCGTCACAGGCATCCTGGTGGCCTTCGGCGCGCTGGAAGGCCGCATACCCGATCCGAAGATTGTGGCGTCGGGGATCGCTCAGGCGGTTATCACCACCGTCGCAGGGTTGGCCATCGCCATTCCGACCGTGATCGCCTACAACTACTTCTGCGCGAAAGTCGAGGACGCCGCCGGACGCATTGCGACCCACGTGACGAACTTCCAAATCCTCTATCAAAAGGGGAAAGCCAGAGCCGCCAATGCTGGTGAAGCCGTTTACCGCTAAGCGCCCGCGGGTGGAGATGGTCCCGTTGATCGACTGCTTTTTCCTCCTGCTGACGTTTTTCATCTTCGGAGTGTTTTCCATGACGATGCAGCAGGGCCTGCTGGTCGACTTGCCAACCGCTCAGACCGCGACCTCGACGAAAGAGCTGACGGTGACAGTCTCCTTGACTCCTGATGGCGGGCTGTTTCTGAACCAGCAGCCGATGACGCTCGACGCGTTGGCGTCGTCGCTGCGGCAGACCGCCGGCACCGAGCCGCAGACCGTCGTGAGCCTGAACGCGGACCGGGCCGTCGCGCACGGGCGGGTGATCGAGGTGTTGGATGCGGTGCGGCAGGCTGGTCTGCAACGGGTGTCGTTTCAAGCCGAGCCGAAGGACTAACCACAGATTACACGGATTTCAACAGTCGATTTCACAGATGAGAACATGACGAGGGAATTGCAGCTAGCGTTGAGTCTGTCAATCGGAGCTCATGCCGCCGTGTTCCTTGGCATTCCCATGAGCAGCCGGGTCGAGTTCGACGTGGAACGAGCCCCAACCAGCGTGGAAATCGTGCTCGTGGCCCCGCAGACTTCCACGACGAGGGTGGAAACGCCTGTGCCGCCTCCCCAGGCGGAGGCTCCCTCAATGAGGAGCGAACCCCAAGAACCAAGTCCGCGCACCATCGTGACGCCGGAGCAGAAGGGGGCGCTGACCGAGGTGCTGCCGCACTATCTGCGCAACCCAGCGCCGGTCTATCCCACCCTCGCCCGCGAGCGAGGCGAGCAAGGCACGGTGATCCTTGAAGTGGAGGTGTTGGCCTCAGGGGCGTGCGGGCAGATTCGCATTCCGAGTTCCTCAGGTTCCCATCTCCTCGACGACGCCGCGCGTGGGGCCATTGCGAGCTGGCGCTTCAAGCCGGCCGTTCGTGTCGGCGTTCCGGTGACGGTCTGGGTGGAGATTCCCGTGACGTTTCGATTGGAGGAGGCCCACTGACGTCAATGGATGCCACAGTGCTCGGTCTGGGGCTTCTGGCGGGAGGAACGATTGTCTTGGGGTTGCCAATCGCCCGGCTGCGACATGTCAGCACCAAAACCCGCGCGCTCCTCAATGCGATGTCAACCGGCATCCTCATCTTCCTCTTGGTGGAGATCACGGGTCACCTCATCGAAGAGGTCGAGGAGCTCGTCGAAGAAGCCGTCGAGCACGGCACGACGCTGGCTCCGGCGTTCGGGGCGGGAAGCGTCTTTGCGTTGGGGTTTGCGTTAGGGTTATTGGGACTGGTGTATTTCGAGCGTCGCTATCTCGGCACGGCGAAGGATCAAGACGGCATCACGCCGAAGCGCAAGGCGCAGCAGCTGGCGATGATGATCGCCGTGGGCTTAGGGTTGCACAACCTCAGCGAAGGGCTGGCCATCGGGCAGGGGTACGTCGGCGGCGCCGTGCAGCTGGCGTGGCTGATGGCTATCGGCTTCGCCCTGCACAATGCCACCGAAGGCTTCGGGATCGCCGCCCCGCTGTCCGGCCATCGGGTGAGCTGGCGATTCCTGATGCTGACCGCCCTAGTGGCCGGCGGGCCGACGTTTCTCGGGACGCTGATCGGGGGATGGTGGGTCAACAAACCCTTTGAGATGTTCTGCCTCGCCCTCGCCTCCGGAACCATCCTCTATATTGTCGGCGAGCTGCTGCATCTTGGCCGCCAGCTCAAGGAAGAAGCGGTCGTCGGCATCGGCCTGCTGGTCGGCTTCTTTGTGGCCATGGCCACCGAGTTCGTCCTGATCGTCGCCAAGCGGTAGACGTCAGACGCTTTCTCTCTCTTTCCCCGCACAAGAAGTGTTTGACACCGCTTCCCTTAGTGAGGCTGCAGCTCCACCAGTTTGTCTTCCAGCGTCCTCCGTAGGGCGAGCCGTACGCTCTCGTCTGGAATACGTTCGATCATCGTCCCAAGCTCCATGGCGCGATTGAGCGTAAGCTCAGGCTGATCCCGATCGAGCGTCATCCCGAGGATTTCTTGACGGATGTCGTCCTCAGGCAGCGGAGAAGCTTGCTCTCGCCGGACCAGCGCGTTGAAGTGCTCTCGCTCTTCACCCGTCAGCCCGATCTCCTCCTCGGACAGTGCCGAAGCCTCGAGCGCTTCTATGCGTTCCGAGGACAGATCGCCAAGCTGGATGAGCCGCTCCTCGAGCAGCTCGCTGAGTTGGCTGTTGACATAGACGTCTGATTGCTGGCTGATGCGCTGGACAAGCCACGGAACGATCTGCTGACGCTCCATCGGCGTCATGTCATCAAGCACGACGATTGTCCGACGGAGGGCCGAGGCTGCGACAATGGCCTCGGATGGTCCACTGCCCCCGCCAGGCCCCCCTCCTTCCTGCGTCGCCTCAGCGGTCGATGTGAGACCACACAAGACGGTGCACAGCAACACGACAGGAATTCTGCGCATGGCTGGTACCTTACCGTGGACGCCTTAGAGAACCAGCACTCGCATCTGAGAGATTACAATACCCCCTCGCGAATCTTTTCCCTTGATGAGGACTTGGTAGACCGCTCCTCGCTGGCCGCTGGAAGGGTAGAGTGTGACCTGGTAAACGATTTCGCTGGAGGAGAGTCGCAGAAGAACCTTCCGTGTCCCCTCAGGCAGGCCATCGATCCTCAGCGCGTCTTCGGTGATGGGCAGATCCCCATCACGGTCAGTGAGTGCCACGGAGAATCCCGTCAACTTGTAGACAGGCGCGACGATGTCGCTGACTGGGCTGAGGATGGGCGTTGAGTTGGAGTACCCAGTCCTCAGGGGCAGGGTCACGGACGTGGTGTTGTTGAGCTCGTCCGTTGCCGTATAGGTGATGTGGTAAATCCCGGGCGTGAATATTGCTGGTACTTTGAAAGTCAGCGCCGCTTCTCCAGGACCCGGGGTGAGAGTAGGCGTAACCGGAGCTCCCACCGCCGTAAGGGTCACCTTGCCCGTAGGACAACCCCAGAACTTGTCTCGGGCGACGACCGCGAACGTTGTGCCGACGTCCCGAACGTCCTGTGTGCTGACGGTCGAGAACAGGGGGGGCTCATGGTGGCAGTCAGCCCACACGTGGGCTGGTAGGGCACTCAGCGTCAGACTCGCGGTGAAGATCGTTGCGTATATGCGGTTCATCTTTTTTCGTTACCCCTCTTTTTTATTTAGGCTGTGAGATTCGAGCTCCTGCTGCGACCCAACGCGCCACATCT
Organism: Candidatus Aquivivens invisus; assembly: GCA_001804415.1. Lineage (GTDB taxonomy): Bacteria > Omnitrophota > Gorgyraeia > Aquiviventales > Aquiviventaceae > Aquivivens > Aquivivens invisus. The sequence goes on along the minus strand of MHGA01000027.1, from coordinate 49,486 downwards.
CGACGCTGTCTCACCTCCTTTCATGGATCCTAAAACAAAAACCGGGTTGCCATTCGGCAACCCGGCTGTCCTTCCGCGAAGGATCCGTGGTGTTGCCCCACATGTTTCGCTTCGCGAAACAGACTTGTGGGGCCCCGCAGGCTTGCTTTGCGAAGCAAAGCATGCGGGGCGTCCCCACGTTACCGTGGGTTTGCCTTTGTCGAGGTCTTACTGAAACCATGCCTGATCGTGGGGGGGGTCGTCAAGAGGCAGAAAATTACGCACGGTTCAGCACGACTAAAGAATTTTCAGCGTTTCTCACGCGCCGCTCCTGCAGGGTTGGTTGCATTCTCCGTCGAGGAACGGTATGATAGCCCCGTGGACTTCTCTCAGGTGCTCAACACCCTCTTGACCGAGTTCGACCGCCACCAGATCCGCTACGCGGCGGTCGGCGGCTTTGCCATGGGGGTGTTGGGAGCGCCGCGCGGAACGCAGGATTTGGATTTTTTGGTTCATCATGAGGATCTCGGTCAGCTCCATCAGCTCATGACGACGCTGGGCTATCAACGAGCGGCGGTCACGGAGAACGTGTCTCACTATGCCCATCCTGATCCCGTCTGGGGCGGCGTGGACATCCTCCATGGGTTTCGATCGCCGTCGCTGGCGATCTTGCAACGCGTGAAGAGTCGTCCCATCTTTTCAGGGGCGCTGCAGATCCGCAGCGTCGATCCGGAAGATGTGATCGGCTTCAAGGTCCAAGCGATGGCCAATAACCCTAAGCGACGCAACCGGGAGCTGGTCGACATCGAGACGTTGATGGAGCTCTACGGCAGCCGTCTGGATTGGTCGCGGATTCAGGAGTACTTCGAGCTGTTCGAAATGGGGGAAGAAGGCCACGCGCTTCGAACGCGGTTTGATCATGCTCAGTGACGAAGAAAAACGCGAGTTGAAGGCCATGGCGCACGACCCCAAGGTGCGTGAGGAGTTCGAGATGCTCCGCAAAGCAGCCCTGCGATTTGGCCAAGACTGCCCCATTGACGTCTACGTGTCGTTCCTGGACTGCCTCCCCAGGATTCAGGCGGTTCCTCCTCTGCCTCATCCCTTCCCGATCTACACCAACGTTCGCTTGTAATTCCCTCCGTCTGGCACGTGGGTGTTATAATATCAATTTGTCTCCGATGCCGACCCTGCGGGTGGCCTTGGTCCAACTGAATGCGACCGTGGGTGATCTGACCGGCAATTGCCGTCAGGTCGCCGAGGGGATCCTGCACGCCAAAGCCTGGCGGGCCGATGTCGTGGTGCTGCCTGAGCTGGCGATCACCGGCTATCCCCCCGAGGATCTGCTCCTCAAACCGACTTTCGTGGAAGACAACCTGCGCGCCGTGCGTCGGCTCTGCCCCCTGACGGGGGGGCTCGTGGCGCTCGTGGGATTCGTGGATCGGGATGCCCGCGGGCGCTTGTTCAATGCGGCCGGGGTGCTGGCCGACGGACGGCACCGCGCCACCTACCACAAGCGGTGTCTCCCCAACTACGGGGTGTTTGACGAGCGGCGTTACTTCAGTCCCGGCGCGCGGCCGTTGTTGGTGGACCTCCACGGGATGCGGCTCGGGATCTCGATCTGCGAGGATCTCTGGGAGCCATTCCCCGCGCAGGCGCTTCACCGCGCAGGCGCCTCCCTCATGGTCAATCTCTCGGCCAGCCCCTATCACGCCGGCAAATCCCGGGAGCGCCAACAGCTCTTCTCGCAGCGGGCCAAGGCTAATCGGATGAGCGTGGCCTACTGCAATCTTGTGGGCGGACAGGACGAGCTGGTGTTTGACGGGGGCAGTCTCGTGCTGGACGCGGGGGGACGGTTGCTGGCACGCGCTCGCCAATTTCACGAGGACCTCCTGGTCGTCGATCTCGGCCTGCCCGTTGCGTCCCGCCACCCTTCCCATCGAGCGGCCAAGGTGTCGGTCGCTGGTCAACCAACGCCACGTCCTCCTATGAAGCCCCGACCTTCCGAGTGGCTTGATCCGCTGGCCGAAGTGTACGCGGCGCTCGTGTTGGGCACGCGGGACTACGTGCGCAAGAACGGATTTGAAACGGTCGTCCTGGGACTCTCCGGCGGGATCGATTCCAGCCTGACCGCCGCCATCGCCGTGGATGCGCTCGGCAAGGAGCAGGTGGTGGGCGTGGGCATGCCGTCGCGCTTTTCCTCGCCGGCCACCCAATACGACGCCAGGCGGCTCGCACGGACCTTACGGATCCGGTTTGAGGAGGTCTCGATCGAGCCCTGTTTCCAGGCCTACCTGCAGACGCTGAAGGGGCTCTTTGGGGCTCGTCCGGTTGATGTGACCGAGCAGAACCTGCAAGCCCGCATCCGCGGCAACCTCTTGATGGCGCTGTCCAACAAATTCGGGTGGCTGGTCCTGACGACGGGCAATAAAAGCGAGATGGCCACCGGCTACTCGACGCTGTACGGGGACATGGCCGGAGGATTCGCCGTGATCAAAGACGTCCCCAAAACCCTCGTGTACCAGCTGGCCCGCTTCCGCAACCGAGGCGGCACCCTCCTCGCGCCGATTCCTGAGAGCGTGTTCGAGCGCGCCCCGACCGCCGAGCTCGCCCAGAACCAAACGGACCAAGACAGCCTGCCGCCCTACGACGTGCTCGATCGCATCGTGAAAGCCTATGTCGAAGAGGATCGGGGCATTCAGGAGATGATCCGGCGCAACGGCTTGGAGGCTGATGTGGTCCGCGCGGTTGTGCGCATGGTGGACCGCAGCGAATACAAGCGCCGGCAGGGGCCTCCCGGCATCAAGATCACCCCGCGGGCCTTCGGCAAGGACCGCCGGATGCCCATCACCAACCGCTACCAAGAAAGCTGATGACGAGCACGCAGCAGTTAGCACACAGCACACAGAGCACCAGCTCGCGCCGGACGGATGCTGTCTGCTGTCTGCTGTGTGCTGTGTGCTGATCTCGATGTATCGCGTCCTGTTCATCACCGATAACGCCGAGGAGCGCAAGCTGCTCAAATCCTGCCTGTTGGAGCAGGGGCATGCCGTTTCGATGGTGACCTCGCGCCAGTTGGCGTCCGCCGATTTCGCCTCGCCCAAGACCGATGTGATCCTTATGGATCTGGAGGAGACGCAGACGGACGTCCACCATCTCTGCCGGCTCATCCGGAAGGATCGGGTGCTCAAGACCCTGCCGTTGGTGGCCCTTGTGACTGAGGAGCAGCTCGGGCACCTCAACTATAGTGACGGCGTCGATGACTACCTGACGCTTCCCCTGACCGACAAACGCCTCCTGGAGCGCTTGCGGTTTCTCATGTGGAAGTCCAGCCGCGTGGAGCCGACCAACGGCTTGAAGATCGGAGCGTTGGCCATCAATTTCGAGAGCTATGAGGTCCACGCCCACGGGCAGCGGGTCGCGCTGACGCATCAGGAGTTTGAGCTGCTGAAGTTCCTCGCGACCCACCCGGGGCGCGTCTTCACGCGGGATGCCCTGCTCGATCAGGTCTGGGGCTATGAATCGTACGCCGGCACCCGCACCGTCGATGTCCACGTCCGCCGCCTGCGCGTCAAGATCGAGCGGCGCGGCGTGCGCTACATCGAAACCCTCCGCCACGTCGGCTACAAATTCGTGGTTCCGGCCTAGTTACCCCGATTTAACCCTCCCGTGATCTGTCGGTAACCTGCCTCCGTTACCCTCCTTTCCATGATGACGGCTCCGCTTATCATCCAGCAGGGAGCGCTCACCATCGACATGGAGCGCTACCTGGTGTCGGTGCGAGGCCAACCCGTGCCGATGAGCTACCGGGAATATGCCGTGCTCGTGTATCTGGCTACACACGCCGGATATGTCGTCACGACCCGCCGGTTAGTCGAAGAAGGTCTCGGTCGCCATGATGTGGGGGGGATCGGGGTTGTTGGGGAGCTCATCCGCTCCCTCAAGGGGCGCCTCGAACTCAACGGGGAACGGCTCATCGAGCAAGTGCCTGGGGAGGGGTATCGGTTCCTGCCTCAAGTTACATCGATTTAACATGCGCGTCGTGTGCCTGTAACGCGCCTGAGTATCCTGAGAGCCTATGAGCACGAGGTTCCGCCATGAAGAAAATCGAGTGCATCATTCGTCCCGACAAGCTCGCGAGCGTCGAACAGGCCTTGCGCCATGCCTGGGTCGGCGGGATGACGATCAGCGAAGTCAAAGGGTTTGGTCACCAGCGCAAGCCGGCAACCACCAAGGTCAAGATTGAACTCTACGCGATGGAGCTTGAGGTGGACACGCTCGTCAAGACCATCCAACAAGCGGCGTACACCGGCAAGACCGGGGACGGCAAGATCGCGGTGCTACCGCTGGATAACGTGATGCGCATCCGCACCAAAGAAGAAGGCGCGGCAGCCTTAGTATGACCATGAAGCGCTCACTAGCCCGTCGTTGGTCATTTAGCTTACTGCTTAGTGCTTACTGCTTAGTGCTGACTGCTGATTCATCGTGGGCGGCCAATGTGTCTGTAGCCACCGCCACCCCAAGCGAGACCGACGCCATCCCGGCGAAGGCCGTCGAAGTTCCCCATCAATGCTTCCCGAAGTTTGCCAAAGCGAATCTGGTCAGGCGTCCCAAGAAGTCAGGTCAGCAGCTCGCGAGGAAGTCACCACCTCACAACAAGGAGGAGGAACGATGAAGGGCTTGTCAGCACGTCGTTGGCCGATTGGCTTTGTGCTTGGTGCTTGGTGCTTGGTGCTTGGGGCTGCTCCGGTGGGGGCTGACGAAGCCGACACAGCGGCCTTGAAAGCGGACATTGAAGTCCTGAAGCAGCGATTGGCCCAGCTGGAATCGCAAGTCGGCGGCGGCACGTTCACGGGCGGGACGGGTCTTGGCGAAAAAGCCGGTCTGCCCACGTTGGAGCTGCCCAGTGGCCTGCAGGGGTTGGCCATGAGCGGGTATGCGGATGTGTCCTACGTCTTTAACTTCGCGGAGCCGAGCCCCAACTCAACCACCGGGGTCGCCTCGGGCACACGGCTGAATCGCGGCCGGGTGTTTGACAACGAGCCCAACGGTTTCACCCCGCACGCGTTTAAGCTCGTGCTTGAGAAACCGTTATCAGATGCCATGCCGTTTGGGTTTCGCACCGATCTGTTCTTCGGCGATGACGCCTCCGTCATCAAGTCGGCCGGACTGGGGGCCGCTGGAGAAGATATCGATGTCCAGCAGCTCTACGTGACGGCTCATGCGCCGGTCGGCGACGGGATTGATTTCAAGATCGGGAAGTTCGTGACCTTGCTAGGGGCCGAGGTGATCGAAAGCCCGGCCAACTGGAACTTTTCCCGGTCGCTCCTCTTCGGTTATGCGATTCCCTTCACCCACACCGGCGTGCTGGCCTCCTACCCGCTTGGGGAATGGGGCTCAACGACCTTGGGAGTCGTCAACGGCTGGGATATCGTGGATGACAACAACAAAGCCAAGACGTTGCTGGGCAACCTCACCCTGACGCCGCTTGAGGGCGTCACGCTGTCCTTCAACGGCATCCACGGAGCCGAGCAAGCCGGTGACAGCAACGACAAGCGTACGGTCATCGACTTGGTGGCGACCTACCAGGCGACGGACAAGCTGACCCTGATGGCCAACTACGACTACGGCCATGAGAGCGCTGTGGCTCCGGCCGGCACGAGCGAAGCGGGAATCAACTGGACCGGCTTGGCGCTCTATGCCAAGTATGACTTCACCCCCACCTGGTCGCTGGCGGGTCGGTGGGAATGGTTCGATGACAAGGACAACGTCCGCACCGGCTTCACCAGCTTCGGCGGCGGCACGCCCCCGGACATCGATTTCCAGGAGTGGACGCTCACCAGCCAGTGGAAGCTCTACGAGCATGTGTTGGCTCGGCTGGAATATCGCCATGACTTCGCCGACCAGCGGGTGTTCTTCCACGACACCGATGGCTTCTCCAGCTACCAGGACACCGTGGCAGCCGAGGTCATTTACCACTTCTAAACAGAGTGAGTAAGCAGTGAGTGAGAGCTTGTTGACGAGGAGGAAAACATGGATCCAAAAGTGATGGCGGATACGATGTGGACGCTCGTCACCGCGATGCTGGTGTTCTTCATGAACCTCGGCTTCGCGTGTGTCGAGACGGGCTTCTGCCGGGTGAAGAACTCAACGAACATCCTGTCCAAGAACTTCATCGTGTTTGCAGTCTCCACAATCGGCTTCTGGGTGCTGGGGTACGGGTTGATGTTCGGCAACGGCACCCCGTTTCTAGGTACAGAAGGATTGCTGCTGCTTGGGGGAGCGGATAACAGCCCGGCGACCGGCGAAGCGTACAAAGGCGTGTATGCCTCGCTGAACTGGACCGGCGTGCCACTGCTGGCCAAGTTCTTCTTTCAGCTGGTGTTCTGTGGGACGGCGGCGACGATTGTCTCAGGATGTGTCGCAGAACGGATCAAGTACTTCTCGTTCATTGCGTTCAGCTTTGTGATCACGATGTTGATCTACCCCATCATCGGCCACTGGATTTGGGGTGGCGGCTGGTTGGCGGGAAAGGGATTTCTCGACTTCGCGGGGTCGACCCAGGTGCACTCCATCGGCGGATGGGCGGGCTTAGCCGGCATCTTGGCCTTAGGGCCGCGGTATGGGAAATACAATAAGGATGGTTCGGCGAATCCGATTCCAGGACATAACCTCTCGCTGGGGTTGATCGGGTGTTTCGTCCTGTGGTTGGGGTGGTTTGGATTTAACCCGGGCTCCACGATGGCGGCTGATGTGGAGGCGATCTCCCGCATCTGCATCACCACGAACACCGCCGCCGCTGCCGCCATGCTGTCAGCGACGGTTCTCTCCACGATGTTGCTGGGCAAGCCGGACCTGGGGATGACCATCAACGGCTGTCTGGCCGGCCTGGTGGCGATTACCGCTCCCTGTGCCTTCGTCAGCGTGATGAGCTCGGCGATTATCGGCGTCATCGCCGGGGTCCTGGTCGTGTTAGCCGTCATCGGCTTCGATAAGGTCAAGGTCGATGATCCGGTTGGCGCCTTGGCTGTTCACCTCTGCAATGGAGTCTTTGGGACCCTCTGCGTCGGATTGTTTGCGGAATCCCAGTGGACTCCTGGTCAGGCGGCTGGTCTGTTCTTCGGAGGCGGCCTGAAGCAGTTGATGATTCAACTCCAGGGGATCGGAGCGGTCGCGCTCTTTGCGTTTCTCACCTCGTACGCGGCGTGGTGGTTGCTGAAAGTCACCATGGGGATTCGGGTGAGCATCCAGGAAGAAATCGAAGGGTTGGACATCGGGGAACATGGACAGACGACCTACCCGGAGTTCGTGACACGCAAGCCGGCGTACTCCTACGTCAGGATCGCCGAGCGGATCGCGGAGTGAGGAGACGATGAAAAGAATCGAAGCCATTATTCGACCGGACAAAGTGGAAGACGTCCGCCGCGCCCTCGGGAAAGCCGGCTATCCCGGGATGACCGTCAGCGAGGTCGAAGGCCACGGGAAGCAGAAAGGCGTAACGCAACAGTGGCGCGGGGAATCGTACCGCGTGGACCTGTTGCCGAAGGCCAAGCTGGATCTGGTCGTCAGTGACGGCGACGCAGAGCGGATCATCCAGACCATCGCCTCCTCAGCCAAGACAGGGGCTGTCGGGGACGGGAAGATCTTCGTGTCGGATGTCCGAGACGTGTACCGGATCCGTACCGGGGAGCGGGGGGAAGGCGCCCTGTAAGACCAATGCGGAATGACGAATGCGGAGTGCGGAATGTCAACGTAGGCGTTCCGAATTCCCACTTCCGCATTCCGAATTGAGAGTGCGCTTGACCGCAGGAAGGTCTTTGCTATACTAGGAGGACCGTCCTTCCCGGGGACGGCCGTTTGAGGCACTGGAACATTCCAGAGATCCCATGACAAGGAGGTCAAACTATGCCTAGAGGGACGCTTGCTGCTCGTCGACGGATCGCCGTAGCCGCCAGCCGCCCGAGGGTGCGGGCGGAGGCGTCCACCAACTCCCGCCCGGCGAATATCACCGAGGACGCGGTGAAGCGCGTGTGGGAGGTCATCCGCAAGCACAAGATCACCGTCGTCGATTTGAAGTTCAACGACCTGCCCGGGTTGTGGCAGCACTTCTCTATCCCGGTCGAGGAAGTCGCCCAGAGCGCGAGGGAAGGGATCTGGGTCGACGGCATCGGGTTCGACGGCTCCTCCATCCGAGGCTTCCAGAAGATCCAAGAATCCGACATGAATCTGTTCGCTGACCCGACCACCGCGGTCTTGGATCCGGTGTGTGAGACGCCAACCCTCAGCCTCATCTGCGACATCTACGACCCGCTCACCAGGCAGCCCTACAGTCGTGATCCCCGCTACATCGCCAAGAAAGCCGAGGCGTACCTGAAGAAGACCGGCATCGCGGATGTGAGCTACTGGGGGCCGGAGCCGGAGTTCTTCATCTTCGATGACATCCGCTTCGACTCGACGGAAAACGCCAGCTACTATTTCGTCGACTCCATCGAAGGGGACTGGAACACCGGGCGGGATGAAAAGCCGAACCTCGGGTACAAACCCCGCTACAAGGAAGGCTACTTCCCGGTTCCTCCGCACGATATCTTCCAGGACATCCGCAGCGAAATCATGAGCAAGGCGCGCGCGGTCGGGGTGCCGGTCGAGAAGCACCATCACGAGGTGGCCACCGCCGGCCAAGCCGAGATCGACATGCGCTACTCGACGCTGACCAAGATGGCCGATCACCTGTTGATGCTCAAGTACATTACGAAGAACGTCGCCCGCCGGCACAACAAGGTCGCGACGTACATGCCCAAACCGCTGTTCGGCGACAACGGCTCCGGGATGCACACCCACCAGAGCCTGACGAAGCAGGATCGGAACCTCTTCTTCGAGAAGGGCGGCTACGCCAACATCAGCCAGATGTGCAAGTGGTATATCGGCGGGCTGCTCAAGCACGCCCCCGCCATCCTGGCCTTCGCGGCCCCGACGACCAACTCCTACAAGCGGTTGGTCCCAGGCTACGAGGCGCCGGTGAACCTGGCCTACTCGGCTCGGAACCGCTCCGCCATCTGCCGCATTCCGGTCTATGTCGAGTATCCCAAGTCCAAGCGGGTGGAGTTCCGCGCGCCGGACCCGTCCTGCAATCCCTACACGACCTTCGCCGCGATGCTGATGGCGGGGCTCGACGGGATTCAGAACCGCCTCGATCCGGGCAAGCCGGTGGATGAGAATATCTACGAGATGTCGGCCGATCGGGCCCCGAAGCAGGTGCCCGGGTCGCTCGATGAGTCGCTCGACGCGCTCGAGCGCGACCACGAGTTCTTGCTCAAGGGCGGCGTGTTCACCAAAGACGTCATCGACGTGTGGGTGGAATTCAAGCGGCAGGAGATCGACAAGGTCCGCCTGCGGCCGCATCCGTACGAATTCTACCTCTATTTTGACGCGTAAGCATCCCGCCCGTTGGCGGGGTGAGATTGGAAAGACGGGGCAAGAGGCTTGCCCCGTCTTTCTGCTCATGCTACCCTGAACCACCGTCCGCATGACCCAACTGCTCGTCATCCAACATGTTCCTCATGAACGGCTGGGCAGCTTTGAAGGCTGTCTTACAGAGGCCGGCTGTCGGCTTTTGACCGTGGCGATGGCCGAGGCCGCTCCTCCGACGCTCAATGGCATCGATGGGTTGATCGTCATGGGGGGACCGCAGAGCGTGTATGACCAAGATCGCCACCCCTGGATGGCGATCGAATTGGCCCTGTTGCGCGAGGCGTTGCGCAAGGGGCTGCCGATCCTTGGGGTGTGCCTTGGGGCTCAGATGCTGGCGGCCGCGCTGGGGGCGAGGGTGACGAAAAATCCTCAGAAAGAAATCGGCTGGTATCCGGTGATGCGGGAGCCTGGCGCCGACGGTGATCCATTGTTCGAGGCCTTCGGCTCCACCGAGACGGTGTTCCAATGGCATGGGGACACCTGTGCGCTGCCCAAGGACGCGATCCGATTGGCCAGCTCACCGCTGTGCATGGAGCAAGCGTTCCGGTATCGCGATAACGTCTACGGCCTGCAATTCCACGTGGAAGTGACCGAACCGATGATCCGCGCGTGGATGCGCACGCCCGTGAACCGCGCGGAACTGGACAGCCTGCACGGTGTGATTGATCCCATGGCCATCCGGCGCCAGACCCAACACCATGTCGGGCGGTTGCAGCAGCTCTCCCGGCACGTCGCCGAAACGTTCTGCCGCCTGCTCACAACCCTGACAGACGCGCCGCATGGCTGACCCTCACAGTATCGACTTCTCTGAACCGCCGTCGCGGAAGGTGCCGGTGCTGGATCGTGGGAATCTCCACCGCGTCCTCAACACCCCCCAGCTCTTCGCCCTCGGCTACGGGGACGTGGGATCCTCCATCTACTATGCCCTCGGGGTGACGACGCTCTACGCGTTGGGCGCCACCCCCTTAGCCCTGGCGCTAGCCGGCATCGTCTTTTTCTGCACCGTGCTGTCGTACGCCGAGCTGTCCACCGCCATGCCGGAGTCCGGCGGCTCCTGCAGCTTCGCGCGGCACGCGTTTAACGATCTGCTCTCGTTCATCGCCGGTTGGGCGCTGCTGTTGGACTATATCGTGACCATCGCGATTTCCGCCTATTCCATCGGCCCGTATCTGAGCAACGTCCTGCCCGTGCTCAAGACCTCGATCGGCCACGTGCCCTTCACCCTGGCGATCCTCGGCATCCTGCTGGCCTTAAACGTCCTGGGCATCAAGGAATCCACGCGCGTCTCCCTGCTGCTGTGCGTCTTTGATATCGCCACCCAGCTCGTCATTATCACCATCGGGTTCGTGGTCTTGATGCAGCTGGCGAACCCGGAGTTGTTCCTCACGCATCTGAAGCAGCTGTGGTCCCACATGCAGGTGGGGTTGGCCGGCTCGGCCTGGTCTCCGACGTGGGGGCAGTTCTGGAAGGGGGTCGGCATGGCGATGGTCGCCTACATCGGCATCGAGGCGATCTCGCAGTTGGCGGGGGAAGCGCGCCACCCCAACCGCACGATCCCGCGGGCGATGTTCTGGACGATGGGCACGCTCTTCCTGTTGTACTTCGGCATCGCCGCCATCGCCTTGACCGCCATGACCCCGCAGGAGCTAACCACCGGCTACCTTGAAGATCCCTTGGCGGGCATCGCCGCCTCGATGCCGTTTGGGAGGCAGTACCTGGCGCCCTGGGTCGGGTTGTTGGGAGCGACGATCCTGTTCGTCGCGGCCAACGCGGGTTTGATCGGTGCCTCGCGGTTGACCTTCTCGATGAGCGAGCACTTCACCCTCCCGTGGTCTCGGTTCTTCTACCGCCTGCACCCGCGCTTCAAGACGCCGTACGTGACCCTGATCTTTTTCACCGTCATCGCGGGCGTCGTCGTGCTGTGGGCCCGGAACCTGACGCACATCGCGGAACTGTACAATTTCGGGGCGATGCTCTCCTTCGCGCTGGCCCACCTGTCGTTGTTGGGGCTGCGCATCCGTCAACCCAGCCTCCCGCGGCCGTTCAAGATCGGCTGGAATCTCCGGTTCGGCCGCTACGAGTTGCCGGTGAGCTCCTTGATCGGTCTGCTGGGGACGACCGCCGTCTGGATCGACGTAATTCTCACGAAACCCGCGGGACGAAATCTGGGGTTCCTGTGGATGGGGGTGGGGGTGACGTTGTACTTGTGGTATCGGCGGCAACAGAAATTGCCCGCCACGGCGCGGGTGGAGCTCGAGAAGCTGACGTTACCGGGGTACCAGGAGATTCCGATCAAGAAGATCTTGGTGCCGACGGCGGATGCCTCGGTCAACGAGACCGTCCAATTTGCCGCCAAGCTGGCAAAGCTGCACGGCGCCCATCTGACCGCGTTGTCGGTGATCGAGATTCCCCCGTCGTTGCCCCTCGAGACGTTTTTCCCCGAGAAGCTGACGGTGGCGGACTCCATCATCCAACAGGCGCAAGCCATTGGGCGAGAGTACGAAATCCCCGTGGAGGCGCAGATCAAGCAATCGCGATTTGCCGGGGAGACAATCGTCGAGCTGGCGAAAGAGAACGACTACGATCTGATCATCATGAAAGATAAACCCCGCATCCTGGCCGCCGCCCCCGGGCGTTCCACCTTTGGCACGACGGTGGAATACGTCATGAAGAACGCGCCCTGCCGGGTGTGGCTGATGACCGGCAAATCCTGACCATCGGCTCGACAGCTCGTCAGCTCGACGGCAGTAAGCAATAAGCAGTAAGTTTTTTCCTACTGCTGACGAGCTGATTGCCGACGAGCCGACGAGTTAACGGGGAAGTTCTGAGAGGATGGCGCGGGCGGTGCGTTCCACGGCGCCCTGGGGCCCGAGCGCCTCGCGGACCTTCCGCAATTCCTGCCGCATCGCCTCCCGGTGCTGAGCCTGCCGTAAGAGTCCCACGATCTCCTGCGCGATCCGCGCAGGCCTCGCCCGATGCTGCACATACTCGGGCACGACCTCCTTGCCGGCGATCACATTGACCATCGCGATGTGCGGGACGCGGATGACCGCGCGCGCCGCCAGATACGTCGGCCAGGAGGTCCGATACACCACGACCATCGGGACCTCCATCAACGCCGCTTCGAGGGTCGCGGTGCCTGAAGCGATCAACGCGACCTCCATGGCAGGAAGGCATTCCGCCATCGGTCGCTCCGACACCATGAGATCGGTGGCACGGGGTGTGGCCAGCGGTTCAAGGAGCCCTGGCGGGATACCGGGGACGGTCGGCACGAGGAACTGCGCCCCGGGCATGCGCCAGGCGATGCGCGAAGCCGCGTCGAGGAAGACCGGCAGGTGGCGCCGGATCTCTTGCGCCCGGGAGCCCGGCAGCAGCCCCACCGTCATCCGCCAGGGATTGAGACCCAACGCAGCCATTGCCTGCTCGCGAGGCCTCGAGGAGGCGCGCGTCTCAACCCCGCCCTGAAGGGCGGGGTCAACGAGCGGATGGCCCACCCAAGTAACCGGGATGCCGAGACGCTGATAGAATGCCTCCTCGAACCGAAACAGCACCAGCATCCGGTCCACGTACCGTCGGATCCACCGCAGCCGAAATCGGCCCCACGCCCACAGCTGGGGGCTGATGTAATACACCACGCGGCAGCCCGCTCGTTTCGCCAAGGGTGCGACAACCGGCAGGTTAAAATCCCCGAAATCGACCAAGATGACCAGGTCAGGCTTGCGGCGGCGGAACAGCTCGCGCAGCAGGGCCTTGGCGCGTGCGAAGCGTTGGAGGTGGCGCAGCGCATCGAAGGGGCCGATCGAGGCGGTTGGGGTCAGGTCGTCCAGCAGCGCCACCCCGGCCCGACGCATCTGGGGGCCGCCGAGCCCGGTGAAGGAGCAATCGCTGCGAAGGCGTTTGAGGACGTCGACGACAGCAGCCGCTCGGGCGTCGCCGGAGGGGTCACCGGCGACGAGGCAGATGGATGGCATGTTCGATGCGCAAGGCCAGCGCGAGGGCCTCGCGGGCCTCTTCGCCGGAGACGACCGGGCGTCGGTTGGTGCGCACGGCCTTCAGGAACGATGCCAGCTCCTCGTCGAGGGGCGGGCGGGGACTGATGGGCAGGGCTTGCCGATGGATCGTGCGGCCGACCTTTCTGGCCATCTCGACGACTTGATGGTGGGTATCGACCGACAGGTAGCAGTCCTCTTGAAACACGCGCAGGCGCCGGATGGTCTCGTCACTGATGCGGCTGGCCGTGAGATTGGCCACGCAGCCTGACGCGAAGGTCAGCCGGACGTTGGCGATATCCTCGCTCGGCGAGAGGACCGCGACCCCCACCGCCTCGATACGGATCGGCTGCGACCCCACCAGCGCGAGGATCAGGTCCAGGTCATGGATCATCACATCCAGGACGACGCTGACATCCAACCCGCGGAAGGGATAGGGCGAGAGCCGATGCGCTTCGATGAACCGCGGGTGGGTGAGATACGCCTTGGCGGTTTGGATCGCGGTGTTGAATCGCTCGATATGGCCCACCTGCAGGATCACCCTTCGGCGTCGGGCCAGGGCCAGCAGGTGATCGGCTTGCGTGAGGTTGGTGGCAATGGGCTTTTCGATGAGGACGTGGATGCCCGCCTCAAGCAGGGGAGCGGCCACCGCGTCATGGGCGCTCGTGGGAACCGCCACGCTCACCGCATCCACCGCCCCCAGGAGCTCTGCCGCCTCGCGCACGGCCAGGCACCGGAGGTGCGCGGCCACCCCCTTGGCCCGCGCCTGGTTGAGGTCGCACACGGCCACCAACCGGGCGTTGGGCAGCTTGGCGTACACCTGGGCGTGGAGGGAGCCGACGTGGCCCACCCCCACCACCCCCACTCGAATCGGATGAGTTGACATGGCCGTATCTCGCGGCTCGTTTCTCGGGCCCGTGGCCCATTTCGTCGTTCGTCATTTCCGACACGGGCGACGGGTCCGACCGACGACAAACGAGCTGTTCGAGTCTAACAGACGGCGTTGCCAGCCGTCAACTTCCGTGGTATAATCTCCCGTTTATGCGAGCCTACTTTCGACTCTTCCAATTCATCAAACCCCATCTCGGCGTCTTTGGGGTGGCCGTCCTGTGCATGGTCGGCTCCACCATCCTCAATGGCGTCCAGGTGGGGGCGTTCATCCCCCTGATCGACCGGGTGGCGAACGACCGCCTGCTGCCCACCCTGGCGTGGTTCCCGGGCTGGCTGAACGGGCTCATCCTGTGGTTTAACAGCCTGCCCCAGCGGACTCTCGTGAACCTCTTCGCGGTGGCCATCCCCTTACTGTTCCTGTTCAAAAGCCTCTTGGAGTTCCTGCAGACGTTCTTCATGAGCGACGCCTCCCAGCGGGTCGTCCGGGACCTGCGCCAGAAGATGTTTGACAAGTTCACCGCGCTGTCGCTCGATTACCACCACCGGCAGCCCGCCGGCTCGACGATGTCGCGGATCATGTATGACACGGGGATCGTCCAAAACTCGCTCATCGAGGGGCTCACGGATCTGGTGTACCAGCCGTTCCAGATCGCCGTGTACCTCGCCATCGTCCTGCGCATCAACTGGGCCTTGGCCCTCATGACCTTTGCGGTGATTCCGCTGATTGCGCTGATCACCCTCTGGATCGGCCGGCTCCTCAAGAAGTACTCCCGGCAGGCCCAGGTGGTCATGGGGCAGCTGCATTCCACCATCCTCGAATCCATCACGGGAATTCAGGTCGTTCAGGCGTTCCAGATGGAACATGACGCTCGGGTGAAGTTCGCCTCGACGAATGAGCGCTCCTACCGGATCAACCGCAAGATCCAAAAGCGGATGAATCTCCTCACCCCCATGACGGATTTCCTGGGGGCCGTCGGCGCGTCGTTCGTCTTCTGGTACGGCTGCCGGCAGGTGCTGGCGGGCACCATGACCCTGGGGACCTTCACCGCGTTTTTCGCGGCGATGATGTTCTTGATTCGGCCGTTCAAGCGGTTGGCCAAGCTCCACAGCGTCAATCAGCAGACCGTCGCGGCCGCCCTGCGGATCTTCGAAATCCTCGACGTGGAGCCGACCATCACGGAGCACCCCAAGGCCAAGACCCTGCCGATGTTTCGGCACGAGATCACGTACGACAAGGTGTCGTTCCAGTATGACAACCAGCCGGTCCTGCGCGGGGTGTCCCTCACGATCCCTCGCGCGGAGATCATCGCGCTGGTGGGCCCCAGCGGAGGCGGCAAGACGACGCTCGCCAACTTGTTGCCGCGCTTCTTCGATCCCACCTCGGGGCGGGTGCTCCTCGACGGCGTGGATCTGCGCCACGTGACGCTGGCCTCCCTACGCGGCCAGATTGGGTTGGTCACCCAGGAGACCACGCTCTTCAACGACACGGTGCGGGCCAACCTGGCGGTGGGCAACCCCTCCGCCAGCCTCTCCGAGATGGTGGAGGCGGCGAAAGTGGCCAATGCGCACGCCTTCATCAGCCGGATGCCGAAGGGGTATGACACCGTTGTGGGGGAGCGCGGGAGCCTGCTCTCCGGCGGGGAACGCCAGCGGCTGGCGATTGCGCGCGCGGTGTTGAAGAACCCGCCGATCTTGATTCTCGATGAAGCGACCAGCCAACTCGACGCCGCCTCCGAGCATCTCATCACCGAGGCCTTGGAGCGGGTCTGTCAGGAGCGCACGGTGGTGCTGATCGCCCATCGGCTGTCCACCGTGCGCCTGGCCCATCGGATCGTGGTGATCCAGGAGGGCCGTATTGTAGAGCAAGGCAGCCATGAGGAGCTGCTGAAGACGAGCGCGTTGTACCGGCGGTTCTGCGAGCTGCAGCTGATGCATCCGACTGCGAAGCTCGGAGAGTCCCATCACATGCCCCGTGATCTCTAACCGGGGTGCGTGAGGATCATCCATCGGAGCGCGCACGGAACACAAGGACACATCGCCCATGCCCACCTCACCGCTCACGCAGCAGTTGCTGGAGGCCGGCGTCCATTTCGGCCACCAGACCAAACGCTGGAATCCGAAGATGAAGCCGTTCATCTTCGGCAGCCGTTCGGGGATCTACATCATCGACCTGGAGAAGACCGAGCAGTTCTTGTTGCGCGCCGGCGAGGCGCTGGAAGGGTGGGCTTCCAAGGGCGACCTGATCCTCCTGGTGGGGACGAAGAAGCAGGCCAAGCGCCTCGTGGAAGAGGCGGCGCTGCGCTGCGGGATGCCGTATGTGACCTCCCGATGGCTGGGAGGCACCTTGACCAACTTCGCGGTGATCAAACGCAACATCGAGCGGCTGCTGCTGCTTCGCCGGCAGCGCGAGGAAGGGTATTTCGAGCGGCTGTCGAAGAAAGAAGCCAAGCGGCTGATGCAAGAGCTGACGAAGCTCGAGGAGCGCTACGCCGGCCTGGCCACGATGGACCGCCTGCCGGCGTGCGTGTACATCATTGATCCCAAGCGCGAGCAGAACGCCGTGCGGGAAGCCAACCGGCTGCGGATTCCGATCGTGGCGATTTGCGACACCAACGCCGATCCGGAGCTCATCAGCTACCCCATTCCAGGGAACGACGACGCCATCCGATCCATTCGCCTCATCACCACCTACGCGGCGGATCGCATCGAGGCAGCCCGTCACCAAGCCGGCATGGTGACGCCGTTGTCCGCCTCCGCATCCGACGCCACGGACGAGGAGCCGGATCCAGAGCCTGCGTCCGAGCCGACTCCCTGACGCGATGGGTATTTCCGTTGAGGCGATCAAAAACCTGCGCGAGAAAACCGGCGCGCCGATCGGCGATGTGAAGTCCGCCTTGGAAACCTGCCGGGGCGATGAAGCCAAGGCCATCGACTACCTGAAGCGCAAGGGCTTCGAAGCGGCCAAAACACGTCAGGGGCGTGCCGCGAAACTGGGCCGCGTCGAGGCCTACGTCCACCACGACGGGCGCGTCGGGGCGCTCGTCGAGGTCAACTGCGAAACGGATTTTGTCGCGCGGCTGCCGGAGTTTCAGCAGCTCTGTCGTGACCTGGGAATGCAAATCGCCTCCCAACAGCCCGAGACCCTCCAGGTCTTGCTCGAACAACCCTTCATCAAAGACCAGGGACAGACGATCGGCCAGTACGTCAGCAGCCTGGTGGCCAAGACGGGCGAGAATATCGTAGTCAAGCGGTTCGTGCGATTCGGCCTCGGGGAGGCACGCTGATGCCCTCAGCGACTCCCAAACGGCAGCGGGGCGCACCGCGGACGGCCGGCGCATCGCCCACGTATCGGCGCATCGTCTTGAAGCTCAGCGGGGAAGCCCTCCAGGGCAAGCTGGGATTCGGGATTGACGCGGGGGTGCTGAACGCCCTCGCGCGCCAGGTCAAAGAGGTCAAAGACTTGGGGGTCGAGGTGACGGTGGTCGTCGGAGGCGGGAACATTTTCCGGGGGCTCTCCACCTCCTCGGCGACGGGGATGGAGCGGGCCACGGCCGATTACATGGGGATGCTGGCCACCGCGATCAACGGCTTAGCACTCCAGGATGCGCTCGAACGGCTCAAGGTGCCCACCCGCGTGCAGACGGCCATCGAGATCGCCAAGATCGCCGAGCCCTACATCCGCCGCCGCGCGATCCGCCATCTGGAAAAAGGGCGCGTGGTGATCTTCGTCGGAGGGATCGGCAGCCCCTTCTTCACGACGGATACCACCGCCGCCTTGCGGGCCATCGAGATCGGGGCCGGGGTCGTGCTCAAGGCGACCAACGTGGACGGCGTCTACTCGGCGGATCCGGCGCGCAACCCGGGCGCCAAACGCTTCTCACGCCTGTCCTTCACCGAAGTCCTCAAGCGCAACCTGAAGGTGATGGATGCCACCGCCGTCAGCCTCTGTCGGGAGAACCGCGTGCCGATCATCGTGTTCAACCTGCATCGCCCCGGCAACATCCGCCGGGCGGTTTGCGGCGAGCCGGTCGGCACCATCGTCGACAACCGATGACCACCACCGCGACCCCTCAGCTTCAGAAGCTCGTGAAGGACACCGAAGACAAGATGAAGAAATCGCTCGAGGCGGCCACACGCCAGTTGGGCGAGATGCGGGGCGGACGGGCCAACCCGACGCTGGTGGAGCACCTCACCGTGTCCTATTACGGTGCGCCCACCCCCCTCAAGCAGCTTGCGGCGATTACCGCGCCGGAGCCCCGGATGCTCGTGGTGCAGGCGTGGGATGCGGGCGTGGTGCTCGAGATCGAGAAAGCCATCCTACAGTCCAACCTCGGCATCAGCCCGCAGGTCGACGGCAAGCTCATCCGTCTACCCATTCCTCCGCTCACCGTGGAGCGCCGCCAGCAACTGACGAAGCTGCTCCACCAGATGGCGGAAGAAGGCCGCATCACCGTTCGCACGATTCGCCGAGACGCCAACGAGGTGGTCAAGAAGCTCAAGGGAGAGAAGCAAATTTCTGAGGACGACGCCTTCAAGACCCAGGACGCGATCCAGAAGCTGACCGACCGATTCATCGGCCAGATCGACACCCTCCTCAAGTCCAAAGAGCACGACCTCCTCACCGTCTAGCCTTCCGGTTCTTCCTTACCAAGCCATCAGCCGTCAGCTCGATTGCTGTTTTCCCCGTCGAGGGCTCTGTTATAATAGCTTGCCGTTCTTTTACAATGTGGGCCGCTAGCTCATCAGGCAGAGCAAGGGCCTTTTAAGCCCTGGGTGCTGGGTTCGAGTCCCAGGCGGCCCATTCGCCTTTTCGCCGATGGCGAAAAGGCGAAAGTGACACGTGACAAGCGACAAGTGACAAGTTGGTGGAACCTCACTATCTGCTGACTGCTGACGAGCCTAGCGCGGATGGCTGTTCCTCCGAGCATCAAGAAAATCTCTGACACCGTGTGGGAGATCCCCACGTCCTACAAGCCGGGGATGCGGGTGCCCGCGCGCCTCTACGCCACCGCGAAGCTCCTGCGCGAGATGGACGACGGCGTCATCGACCAGGTGACGAACGTGGCCATGCTGCCCGGCATCGTGCGGTACGCCTTCTGCATGCCCGACGGCCACTGGGGCTACGGATTTCCGATCGGTGGTGTGGCTCCCATGGATGCCGAGGAAGGGGTCATTTCCCCAGGCGGAATCGGGTTCGATATCAACTGCGGCATGCGGTTGGTCGTCACGAACCTGACGTATGATGACGTCAAGCCCCACCTTAAGCGATTGGTGGATCGGCTCTTCGAGCGTGTCCCGGCAGGGGTGGGCTGTACAGGATTTCTGAACGTCCCGCAGCGGGAGTTCCGAGACGTCGTCGAGCAAGGCGCTCGCTGGTGCGTGAAGAAAGGGCTCGGCTGGGAAGAGGATCTGGAGCGCACCGAGGAGCGCGGGTGTATGGCCGGCGCGGATGCCGGGAAGATCAGTCAAAAGGCCGTCGAGCGAGGCTGCGACCAGATCGGGACGCTCGGATCAGGCAATCACTACCTCGAAATCCAAGTCGCCAAACCGGAGCACGTTTTTGACCACGAGATCGCGAAAGTCTTTGGCATCACGATTCCCCATCAGGTCGTGGTGATGTTTCACTGCGGTTCGCGCGGGTTTGGCCATCAGGTGGCGACGGATTACTTGCAGCGCTTTCTCCGGGCGATGCCGACGTACCACCTCAGCGTGCCGGACCGGGAGCTCGCCTGCGCGCCGTTTCGTTCGCCCGAAGGGCAAGACTATTTCGCCGCCATGCAGTGCGCCATCAACATGTCGTTTGCCAACCGGCAGGTCATCCTGCATCGCATTCGCGAGGTCTTCTCGGAGGTGCTCGGCCGAACACCCGAAGCGCTTGGCATGCGCATGGTGTACGATGTGACGCACAACACGGCCAAGCTCGAGCGCTACGTGGTCGAGGGAACCGCACGGCAGCTCCTAATTCATCGGAAGGGCGCCACACGCGCCTTCGCGCCAGGAGCGGACGACCTGCCGGAGGCGTATCGGCAGACCGGCCAGCCGGTCATTATCGGCGGCAGCATGGAGACCGGGTCGTATGTGCTCGTCGGGGTGCCCAGCGGAGAACAGACGTTCTTTAGCACCGCCCACGGCAGCGGGCGGACGATGAGCCGCGTCAAAGCCAAGAGGATTTACAACGGAAGACAGCTCCTGCAGCAGATGGAAGCGAAGGGGATTTATGTGCGCAGCGCCTCTTACGCGGGGCTCGCAGAGGAAGCCGGCGGGGCATATAAGGATATCGATGAAGTGATCGAGACCACCGAGCTGGCAGGGATCAGCAAGCGCGTGGCGCGGTTCACCCCAATCGGCAACGTCAAAGGCTGAGCGCCTCTGACGCCGACGGCTTCATGCGTGCGAGCGGGCGTCATGCCCTATGAGTTTTTGGAGGAGGTGGCCATTGCCGATGTGGCCTTCCGAGCCACCGGCCAAAGTCTGGAGGAGCTCTTGACCTCGGCGGCGGATGCGACCATGAACGCCATGGTCGATGATCTGGGGACGATCGATCGCACGACCACGAAATCCATCCATGTGGAAGACGAGGCCGAAGATCTGCTGCTGGTCAATTTCCTCCAGGAGTTGATTTATTACAAGGACGCCGAGCGCCTGCTCCTGCGTCCCGACAGGCTCCGCGTGGAGCGACATGGTCGTTGCCTCGTGCTGGATGCGGTCGTCTCAGGAGAACCGGTCAACCCCAAGAGACATGCGTTGAAGGTGGACGTGAAAGCGGTGACCTTCCACCGGCTTCGGGTCGAGCACACCCCCAGGGGGTGGGAAGCGATGGTCGTGCTGGATGTCTAGGGATCAGCATGTTGGACTTGAGATTACTGCGTGAACAACCGGAAGTCATCCGCGAGGCCATCAGGCGTCGAGGCCTGACGCTGTCGCTTGATGCGCTCCTTGAATTGGAGCAGACCCGTCGGACCCTGATCGGCACCATCGAAGGAGCTCGGCAGGCGCTGAAGCGCGGCTCGGAGGAGTTCGCGCGCCAGAAAACCAAAGGACTTGCCGCACCGCCTGCCACGCTGAAGCAGCTCTCGGATCAGATCGCCCAGGACGAACAGCAGCTGAGAGCTGTTGAGGAAGAGATCGTTTCCAAGCTGTCGTATGTGCCCAACATCCCGCATGAGTCCGTCCCCTCGGGCGATGCGAGTCACAATCAGGTCGTGCGCACGCACGGCACCCCTTCGACGTTCAGCTTTTCGCCGAAAACCCACATGGAGTTGGGAGCGGCCCTCGGACTGCTGGATCTTGAGCGGGCGGCCAAAATCGCCGGGTCGCATTTCCCGTTGTTCATCGATCGAGGCGCGAGGCTGGTGCGGGTGTTGATCCAATGGATGCTCGATGTGCAGACCAAGGAACACGGCTACACCGAGGTCTGGCCGCCGGCGTTGGTCAATCGCGCCTCGATGTTCGGCACCGGGCAGCTCCCGAAGTTCGAGGAGGATATGTACCGGCTCAAGGATGACGACCTCTTCTTGATTCCCACCGCGGAGGTCCCGGTCACGAATCTGCACCGAGACGACATCCTTGAGGAAGAGCGGCTCCCGCTGAAGTATACGGCGTACACCCCGTGTTTCCGGCGGGAGGCGGGATCGTACGGGAAAGACACCAAGGGGCTCATCCGCGTCCATCAGTTCGACAAGGTGGAGCTGGTGAAGCTTGCGACCCCTGAGACGTCCTACGAAGAGCACGAACGATTGGTGCGGGATGCCGAGGTGATCTTGCAGCGTCTGGGATTGCACTATCGGGTCGTCTGTTTGGCATCAGGCGATCTGGGGTTTGCCGCGGCGAAATGTTACGACCTGGAAGCATGGGCGCCGGGCCTTGCGCAGTACCTGGAGGTGTCGAGTTGCAGCAACTTTGAGGCGTTTCAAGCGCGGCGGGCGAGCATCCGGTATCGCCAGCGCGGCTCAAAGAAACTCGCCTACGTCCATACGCTCAACGGCTCCGGTGTGGCGCTGGCTCGGACGCTGATTGTCCTCCTGGAAACGCACCAGCAGGCCGACGGGCACATCCGCATCCCTGAGCCTTTACGGCCGTACCTCGATGGGCAAAATCAAATCTAAGGTCTCCGAGTGGGTCTCGCGCCTCATCAAGGGGCTGATGGTGGTGATCCTGCTGCCCGTGGTCATCGGGCTCTTGCAGGGCATGCGCGAGCAGTTGGGGCTCATCAGCACATCGGCCGGCAGCGCCCGCCAGTGGATTGAATGGGGGTTGGCCGCCTACGTGGGCATCCATGTGGTGTTGTATCGGCCGGTGGCGCTGTTTCGCGCAAGCCACGCGCTCTTCTCGGCGATGGCGGTGTGGCTCTTCGGCGGGCAGGTCGCCAGCACCGAGCAGCCCCAGAAAGCGTCCCCCACGGGTCGTACGACCAAGCGCGAGCCGTCGGAAAAAGGCCAGCGCCGCCCGCAGGGATCGGTCCTCGTGGCGTTCAGCCCCTACGTGGTGCCGGTTTACACGGTGCTTTTGTGCCTGGTCGGTTGGGGACTGAGACAGTGGGTGGAGCGCGCGACTCTTGAGGTGCCCTTGTATGTGGCCATCGGGATGTCGCTCGCGTTCCACTGGCTCATGACGGCCGATGAGCTGCAGGAGCAGCGTCGAGCCTGGCACATGGAGACCTATCTGCTGGCCGTGAGCTTGGTCTTCGGCGTGACCCTCGTGGTCACAGCGGCGTGCCTGCCGCTGGTGGCCCCGGAGCTCTCCTTTGTCCAGATGCTCGGCACCGGCCTGACGCAGGCGCAGGCGATCTACACGACGTTCATTCAGCGATTGTTTTTGTAGGAATGGGGAATGTGGAGGAGTGGCTCGAGCGGCCTAAGGCGGCGGTCTTGAAAACCGTTGTCCACGCAAGTGGACCGCAGGTTCGAATCCTGCCTCCTCCGTTTAGGACAGGTTGCGTAGGAGAGGTATCCAAGTGGTTGACGGAGCCGCTCTCGAAAAGCGGTAGGCCCGCAAGGGTCTCGTGGGTTCGAATCCCACCCTCTCCGCCACATGCGTGTCAATCATCGGGGTGGTGTAATGTTCCACGTTACACAGGAGGAAGGCTTTTTCCGCTAAAATGGAGAGGTGTCCGAGTGGCCGAAGGACCACGACCGGAAATCGTGTAGCCACCCACAAGGTGGCTCGTGGGTTCGAATCCCACCCTCTCCGTGTCTGAGCAATCGATGAGCGACCCAACCGTGCAATTTACAGACGCCAAGTGGATGGGGCTGAGCGAGAAGCTCCTCGACCGCCTCCGGGGCAAGATGACGCTGATCCAAGACCAGCAGGAGCGGCATGCGCTGGCCGCGGACGCCTTGGATGATGTGTCGGGCGAGTTAGGCGATGAGCTGCGGGTGCGTTTGGCCGACGAGCCAACCCGGAAGGCCTTCTTGCGCGCCTTCATCTCCTACGAGCTCATTGAGGAGTTCCTCCAAGATCCCCTCGTGGAAGATATCATGATCAACTCAACCGAATCGATCTTCGTGCACAAGACCGGGCAGGGACTGGTCAAGACCGAGAAGCGGTTTCCCAACAACCGGGCCCTCGAGATGTTTGTCAACAAGCTGATCGTCTTCGGGGGCCGCGCGGAGTTGTCGCAGATCAACGATGTGGAGCTCTCGGAGGTCCGCGGGCGGGTGAACATCGTCCGCTCGCCGTTCGGCCCCCAGGTAACGATCACTCGCGCGAAGGAGCGGGCGCTGAGCATCATCGAGCTCATCGACAAGGGGCTGTGTACCTACGAGCTAGCGGCCCAGCTCTGGATCTACGTGGAGGGGCTGTCGATCCGTCCGGCGAATCTGCTGATCTCAGGGGAACCAGGCGCCGGGAAGACGACCTTGCTCAACGCGCTGCTGAGTTTTGTGCCCTGGTCCCACCGGATGGTGGTGATCGAAGATACCCTGGAGCTCAACACCAAATTCCTCGAGGCCTGTTCGCGACTCGAGAGCTCCGGCAGCCTCACCATGGAGGCCCTGGTGAAGAACAGCCTCCGGATGCGGCCCGACCGCATCATCATCGGCGAGGTCCGGGGGCGGGAAGCGCGCGACCTCATGACCGCCATCAATCTGGGCAAGTACTGCATGGGCACCCTCCATGCCTCCACCGCCCGCGAGACGCTGCTGCGGTTGCAGAATGAGCCCATGAACGCCCCCGAGACGCTCACGAACCTAGTGGATGTGTTGATCGTCCTGAAGCGGCTGAATCTCTGGGGGCAGATCACCCGCGTCGTCGGCGAGGTGGTGGAAACATCCGGGATGGAAAAGAACGTGGTGTTGCTCTCACCGGTTTGGACCTATGACAGCGCGCGCCATCGAGCCGTGGAGACGTCCCCCAGCAGCGCCTATCGTGATCGTCTGGCGCAAGCCTCGGGGTTTTTGGCCTCGCACATCATCGCCGAAACCGTCCGCCGGGCGAACATCTTGCGGCTCCTGCATACCAAGCTGCGGGTGAGTGATGTCCATGAGGTGACGAAGTTCTGCCAGCTTTACGTCGCCGATCCGGACAAAGCCATCGAGCAGCTTGGCGTCACGGCGAAAGAACTTGAAAGAAAGTCATCCTAGCATTTCTTCCACTAAGCGACGACGCGCCCATAGCTCAATTGGATAGAGCGTCGGCCTGCGGAGCCGAAGGTTAGTGGTTCGATCCCACTTGGGCGCATTTCATTTGAGCCTTATGGCCACAAAACTCGATGAGCAGTACATTCGGGAGGCGCTGAAAGAGGCGCAGGATGCCTTGAAAGCGCGCGAGAAACCCGTCGGGGCGGTGGTCGTCCAGCGGTCCCGCGTGATCGGCCGCGCGCATCACCAGACGAAAGCCCTGCGGGATCCCACCGCGCACGCCGCGATCATCGCCATCACCCAGGCGGCGAACACCGTCGAGTCTGAGCAACTGGCCAACGCCACGCTGTACGTCACGCAAGAGCCGTGCTGCATGTGTGTGGGGGCGATGCTGCTTGGCGGGATCAATCGTCTGGTGTTCGGGGCCGATGACGTGAAGCAGGGCGCCTGCGGTTCGGCGATTGATCTGCCGGCCAATGAACGGCTGAACCGCAAGCTGACCGTAACGAGAGGCGTGTTGGCCGGCGACTGCGCCGCCATCTTACGCAAATCGACCGTCGGATCTCGAGCCTAATGCGTGGGAGAGGTAGCCAAGTGGTCGACGGCGGCGGTTTGCTAAACCGCTGTACGGGGGAAACCCCGTACCGAGGGTTCGAATCCCTCCCTCTCCGCCACATGCTCCGTGATCGCTACGTGTGTGTAATGTTCAATGTGGAATGTGGAACATTACACAGGACTGTAGCGCTTGCATGAGTTATATTCCGCTCGCCCGCAAGTACCGGCCGCAGACGCTTGAGGAGCTCATCGGCCAAGCCCATGTGACCGACACCCTCAGCCGGGCGATCGCCTCCAAGCGGATCGGCCAGGCCTATCTCTTCGCGGGGCAGCGCGGGGTGGGGAAGACCTCCGCGGCGAGGATCCTCGCGAAGAGCCTCAACTGCGCGAAGGGCCCGACGCCGAAACCCTGCCAAACCTGCACGAGCTGCCGGCAGATCACCGCCGGCTTAAGCCTCGACGTCATCGAGGTGGACGGGGCTTCCAACCGCGGGATTGACGAAGTCCGCGCCTTGCGGGAGACGGTCAAGTACGCCCCGTCCCACGGCGCGTTTCGCATCTACATCATCGACGAAGTCCACCAGATCACCCACGACGCCTTCAACGCGCTCCTCAAAACCCTCGAAGAGCCTCCGGCGCACGTGAAGTTCATCTTCGCCACCACCGCGCCACACAAAGTCCCTCCAACGATCCTCTCGCGATGCCAGCGATTCGATTTCCGGCGGATCGAGGTCAAGACGATCGTCGAGGTGTTGCAGCGCATGGTCAAGGCTGAGAAGGTCGCCGTCGACGAGGCGGCGCTCTATACCATCGCCCGCGCCGCCGAAGGCAGCCTCCGGGATGCCGAGGTGATCTTGGAGCAAGCGATGAGCTTCTGCGAGGCACGCATTCGTGAAGAAGACGTCGCGCAGTTGCTGGGAGGCCTTGAACAGGATGTCCTGTTCCAATGGGCGCAAGCCGTGCTGGACCGCGATGCCTCGACGGCCGTCACCCTCTTGACCCAACAAGTGAATCTTGGCAAGGACGTCAGCCGCTTGTTGGCTGATCTCCTCATGCACCTGCGGCATCTGCTCGTGGCGACGACGCTCAATAAAGCCGCTGACCGGAAGCGGCTGCTCGCCCAATTGATCGACGTGCCGGAGGACATCCTGAACCGCCTGGAAGCGCAAGCCGCTCGCACCAACGCCCAGGAGCTGCTGATGATGATGCAGGTGCTGACGGGCGCCTATGACGTGGCTCGCCGCAGCCCGTTTGCCCAGGCGGTGGCGGAGCTGGTCCTCATTCAACTGGCGACGAGGGAGTCCTGGGTGTCGCTGGATCAGGCACTCGAACGGCTGGAACAACTGGCGCGCACCCTTCCGCCCTCAGAGGACGAGGAGAACCTTCCACCTCCCCCTGCCGCGACGATCCATCCTGCAGCGATGGCGAGCCCCCTGCCTGCGCCCCCGCCGCTTCCCCCATTCTTGCTTTCGCAAGAAAGCTCGGGGGTGCGGGGGCAGGCAGGCCTCGTGGCGTTCGAAGAAGTGGCGAGTCGATGGGAGGCGTTCCTGGAGCGCCTGGGGAAGCGGAAAATGTCCCTGGCTTCGTACCTGATGGACGCCAAGGTGCTTGGCATCGACGGCGAGAAAATTCAGATCGGCATCCCGTCGGTGGCGCTGCACCAGGAGGTCCTCAGCGAGCCGGAGAACATGCGGGTGATTGCAGGGGTGATGAGCGAGCTCTTCGGTCGCTCGCTGGCCGTGACGTACGCGACCCTGCCGGATCTCCCCTCCCCACCGCCCGCACCCAAGGCTGAGGCGATCAGCGCAGCGAATGCGTCGGCCTCCGCTCCTCCAGCCGCACCCGCTCCCCCCATGCCGCCGATCGTGCAGGAGATCGTGAATCTGTTTGACGCGACGATCGTCAAGCCGCAATCGTCAAGGCCAGCGACGTCTTGAGGCCCGGAATGGCGAACTACGCGCGTTCGTTTTTGCGATTGCTTGAGGCGCTCGAGAGGCTGCCGGGAATCGGGCCGCGGTCGGCGGAACGCATCGCCTTTCATCTGCTGCGCGTTCCCAAGGAACAGGCTCAGCAGCTCGCCCAGTCGATCCGCGAGACGAGGGAAGGGCTGACGTTCTGCGAGGTGTGCTTCAACCTGACCGAATCAGCCCGCTGCGAGATTTGCCAGGACGCCTCGCGGGATCCTTCGATCCTCTGCGTCGTCGAGGAGCCGAAGGACGTGCTGGCCATTGAGAAAACCGGGGTCTTTCGAGGATTGTATCACGTGCTGATGGGGGCCGTGGCTCCGCTGGATGGCATCGGGCCGGAGCTGTTGAAGATCGACGAGCTACGCCGGCGGATTGCGGAGGGGACGGTGCAGGAAGTGGTGATCGCCACCGACGCGGATAAAGACGGCGAAACCACCGCCGCGTATCTCGGGAAGCTGCTCGCGTCTCACGATGGCCTGCGCGTCACCAGGCTGGCGCTGGGCCTTCCGCTCGGCAGCCATCTGGAGTACGCCGACCACGCGACGCTCGCCCGCGCGCTCGAGGGTCGTCGAGCCCTGTAAGCCGTCAGTGACCTGTTGTCCCCCAGACCTTCCGCAGGAATCCCGCACGGCCTGAGCCCTCGTGATACAGTTTGTAGCGAAGCGAGTGCTTCTTGTAGTAGTCCTGGTGGTAGTCCTCGGCGGGGTAGAAGGTTGAGGCGGGAAGGATCTCGGTGACAATTGGACTCTTGAACTTTCCGGAGGCAGCGAGCTGTTGCTTAGAGGCCTCCGCGAGTTGCCGCTGTTGCTCGTCGTGGTAGAAGATCGCCGTGCGGTACTGCGAGCCGTGATCGGCAAATTGCCCGTCGGGCTGGGTCGGATCAACGTTGCGCCAGAGCACCTCAAGTAACTGCTCGTAGCTGATCACAGCACTGTCGTAGCGCACCTCGATCGCCTCGGCATGTCCCGTCGTTCCTGCGGATACTTCCTGGTAGGTCGGATGCTCCTTGGTGCCTCCCGTGTAGCCCGACGTCACGGAGA
This sequence comes from Candidatus Aquivivens invisus, assembly GCA_001804415.1. GTDB lineage: Bacteria > Omnitrophota > Gorgyraeia > Aquiviventales > Aquiviventaceae > Aquivivens > Aquivivens invisus. The sequence continues at coordinate 21,023 of MHGA01000027.1, read as the reverse complement.
CCACACCCTCCAACTGTTCGAACGGTCCCTCCATGCACCAGAAACATCCGCCGGCAAACACGGCCTTCTGCATCGTGCTCATGGTCTGTGAGCTCTCCTGGGCTGAGGCGGCTTGTGTGAGGAGGAGCAGGAGGCCGGTCATCCGCCCGCTCCTCCGACGCATGTCAGGGAATCAAGACGATGTGGCCGTACGCGGGCGGCTGGAGGACGGCGCGGTGGGCGGAGGCGGCTTGCGCGAGGGGAAATTCTTTGCCGACGATCGGCCGGAGATGACCTTGTTGGAGGCCGCTCACCACAGCCGCGTGGATCTTCCGGTACGCCGCCTTCGTCACGTTACGCAACCGCATCCCGAAGATCGAGCCGGTCGTCCACATCAGCTGGCGCGGGTCGATCTCAACCGTCCCGCGGCAGCCGATCACGACCACGCGACCGTTGAACGCCAGGACCTTCAGATCATCCGCGAGGTTCTCATTCGCCAGCATCTCCAGGATCACGTCCACCCCTCGGCCGCGCGTCAGCCGTTTGATCTCGTCATAGTGTCCTGGATCGTGATGATCCAGGACGACCTGCGCGCCTTGTGCCTTCGCGAGGCGTCGGCCCTCCTCTGATCCTGCGGTGGCGATGATCCGCGCCGCCCTCCCCCGCAGCCATTGAAGCGCCGCCGTGCCCACGCCGCCGCTTCCACCGTGCACCAGCACCGTGTCGCGCCGTTTGAGCTTCGCGCGGAGGAACAACGCCCCGTACGCGGTCACATACGGGATGCCGATTGAGGCGCCTTGCGCGAAGGTCACCGAGTCCGGAAGGGGCTGCACATGCAGCGCCTCGAACAACGCCTGCTCGGCATACGCCCCGCTGAGGCAGCGAGCCCCGTAGACTCGGTCCCCGATCTTTACGTGCAAGACGCCTTCGCCCACGGCCTCGACGAGGCCCCCGGCATCAGCCCCCGGCGTGTACGGCACCTCGGGATGATAGCCATACTGTCCGGCTCGCACGTAGGTGTCGACGGGATTGACCCCCGCCGCCTTGACCCGCACGAGCACTTGTCCCGGCCCTGGCGAGAGCGGGGAAGCCTCCTCCACCCGCATCACCTCCGGTTCGCCAAGTTCCGACACCCGGATTCGCTTCATCGCTCACACGCAAAGACCCCTTTCCGCATGCTCGCAGAAAGGGGTCTCACGGCCATCAACGTTCCGTCACTAACGCGCCGCCACGGCCACTCGCTCGTCCTCAACCTCCGTGGGCGCGTTCGGCATCGTGGAGGGTGCGAGCTCCACCTCCTCGCCCTGGTCACTTGGGCTCGTCACGGGCTCTCTCGTGATGACCGTCGCGGTACCTGTCTCGGCTCGACGGAGCGCGCGCAGATAGCGCAGCATCAGCGCGAGATAGCGGCTATGCTTGCTCACGATCTCCCACAGATAGCGCCCGTAGAAGATCGTCGGATGCTCGCGGGGCAGGCCAGGCCGCCGGTCGTGACGGTATTTCAACCGGAACAGACCGCCTTCAAGCGGGTGGACGTGCTCGATGCGCGCGCACGCATGAAAACAGAACAGCTTCATCATCATCCCCCGCGGCGGGAATCCCCACGCGGTCCCTCGGCGGATCAGCGTTTCGGCGTGCGCCGGCGTGTAATACGCCTCCCAGGCCTGCTGGTAAATCCCCTGCCATGCCTGGCGGGACATCTTCGGGTGCGCCGTCGTGACGTGCGCGAGATCATACCGGTTCATGTCCTCATCCATCGCGACCACCCGATCCGTGAGCGCTCGGTGGTCCTGCGATCCGGGAAGCGGCGTGAGGATGAAGAACTCCAGGAGGTCGATGGGCAGCTCGCGCTGAATCGTCCGGATGTCCCGCAGGATGCTCTCGGGGGTGTCCGCCGGAAACCCCAGGATGTAGCCGGCCAGGGTGAGGGCGCCGACCGCATGCCAGGCGTCCAGCATGGCCCGGTACTTGCCGATGGAATTTTGCCGCTTCTGCGCGCTGAGGAGGGAGTCCGGATTGATGTTCTCCAGCCCGATGAACACGCGGTTCACCCCCGCGCGTCCCGCCTTCTCGATGAAACCCTGGATCTGGTGGCTGAGGGTATCAACCTGGATGATCAGCCTGATCGAGAACCCCTCCACCTCCCGCAGCGCGATCAACCGGTCGAGGATGGGCTCCCACTCCGTGTTCCTGGCGAAATTGTCATCGCTGATGAAGAAATTTGATACGCCCTGCGCGGCGTTGGCCCGCACGATCCGCTCCACGTCATCCGCGCTGCGATGGCGGGATCGGCGCCCCTGCACGTTGATGATGGTGCAGAAGCTGCATTGGAAGGGGCAGCCGCGTCCCGCCTCAAAGCTCGTCTTCGAGCCGGTTCGCCGATGGATGACCTCCGCCGGCAGATAGGGCACCGGGCTGCCCTCCAGGGCCGGCAGGTCCTTCATATAGTTGTACAGCGGGTGCAGCGACTGGCGGAAGGCATCCTGGAGCAGCGCATCCATGCGGCCTTCCAGCTCGCCCGCGAAGAGGGAAATGCCGAGGTCCAGCGCTTCCTGCAGATCCGGGGGAAGGGTCGGCAGCATGGCGAGGCACCCGCTCACGTGGAACCCCCCGATGCACACCTGGAGGCCCTCCGCGCGAAGGCGGCGGGCCACGTCCATCGCCCGGGGATATTGATTGGACTGGACGCCGACCAGCGCGACGAGCCCTCCGCCGTCGGCTGATCGGATCAGGCGGACGATCCGCTCGACCCGGATGCGGGTGTTGGTTTCATCATAGGCATGCAGCCGAATCGCCACATCGCATCCGAGCACGTGGCGACTTGCTGCATCGAGGGCGAGGCCATAGAGGATCGCGAGCGTGTTGGAGGGAATCGAGGAACGCAGCCACTGGATGACGTAGCCGTCGTCATCATAATGCGACGGCTTGATCAGCACCACGTGGAACGTCTTCTTCTTGCCAGAGGTTCCGCGCGCGCTCATCCACCCTCACGGTGTCGAGGAGCGAGCGCGCTCTCGCCGTCTCGCCTCGACGTGATCACTTCGGTCCCGGCCGGTTACCGGCCGCTGCTCTTGCGCTTGGCAAAACACTCCTTGCAGTAGACCGGGCGGTCTCCGCTCGGCTTGAAGGGGACCTCACATTCCTTTTGACACTCGGCGCAGGTGGCTTTGTGCATCTCCCGAGGCCGCCCGCCGAATCCGCCGCCACCGCCGTACCCGCCGCCAAATCCACCCCCACCCTGCTGAAACGCCATCGTTCCCTCTCCTCTGTTCACCCCACCCACCTCAAAGAGACTTCCGACACCCAGCCTCTTTGCCCCTACTATAGCAGAAAGCGGCTCATAATCCGAGCTTTTCCATGGAGCCGGGCGTGGTGGCTCAGCGGGCTGTGACAGCCCACACGATGCCCAGGATGCCCCGGCGGACCATCATGACCGCGATAGCGGCCAGCAGCAGCCCATTGATGCGGGAGATCGCCCTCGTCCCGCCCACGCCCAGGATTCGGATGAGCCAGTCCGCCTTCGCAAACAGCCACCACATGAGCGCCATGTTCAGGAGGAAGGCGAGCATCGTCGGTGCCGCCCCCTGGGTATCGAGCAGGATCAGCATCGTGGTCAGCACAGCCGGGCCGGCGATCAGCGGGGTTCCCAGCGGCACGACCCCCACCTCGTCTTTCGGCCACCGGCCGATCCGCTCAAAGCCGAGCATGATGAGGATCGCCACCACGAGCAAGAGGAGTCCGCCGGCCACCAAGAAGTCCGGGACCGAAATCCCCAGCGTCACGAAGATCCCTTTCCCGATGAACAGAAACGTGGTCACGGCCGCGCTGGCGGTGAGGAGCGAGGCCCGCACCACCTTGCTGCGCTGGGTCTTCGTGAAGCCCTGGGTGAGGGCGATGAAGGTCGTGACGTTGCTGAAGGGCTCAATCGCCACGAAGATGGGAATGAAGGTGAGCGCGAGGGTATGGAGGTCCACGGTGCCAAGCGTCATAGCAACCTTATGACAGCACACATCAGTGTTACGCTAGGAAAGATCGGGGTTCGTACGACGGAAGGCCAGCGCAGCCAGCGCGCCGCCCGCGAGGTTCGCCACCAGGAAGATCCACAGGTTGCCGACTGAGCTCAGCCCCAAGAGGGTGATGCCGATGGCGACCGCTGGGTTGAACGCCCCGCCGGAAATGCCGCCGCCGGCATAGACGGCCGCCACCAGGGCAAAGCCAATGGCCAGGCCAAAGTAGGAGTTCCCCGCGGATTTCTTGGACGTGGTCACGTTCAGCACGACGAACGCCAGCGCAAAGGTGAACAAACACTCCACCAGCAACGCTGGCAGGACCTGGGGTGCCAGCGCGCTCACGTAGCTGCCCCGCTTACACACCCCGACCAGCAGCGCCGCCAGCACCGCGCCGAGGACCTGCGCGCCCATGTAGGACGGGACGTCTTTGGCCTCGCACTTGCCCCGCATCCACACGGCCAGCGTCACCGCCGGGTTGTAGTGCCCGCCGGAGATGGGCCCGCCCGCGTAGACCATCACCATGAGCATCGCGCCGATCGCCATGGGGGCCATGGCGCCGGCTCCGGGCGCGATCACCGTCAACCCAATGACCAGCACCAGGAAGAAGGTTCCGATCAGCTCGACGAGGGCTTTGTGCATGCCGACCTCCGCGTTCAATCACCTGGCGCCCGGCGACCGCCGCACGCCCACGCTGCTGCTGCCTGACCGCATTCTACCACGCCAGCCTCTCACGCAAGAAGCGCATCGCGCGCTCCACGGCCCAGGACGTCGCACGACTTGGCCAGCGGCCGCTGATAAAGCCCGCGTGCCCTCCGGAGCGGGGAAACTCCGCGGTGAGGTGGACATTCCGCGCGATGGCCTCCCGAGGCAAGGCCTCACCGGGGAAGAAGGGATCGTCTTCGGCATTGATGAGGAGGGTGGGCCGCCGGATCGCGCTCAGCCTGCCGACGGAGCTGGAGGCGTGCCAATACGTCCGGCCGTCTTGGAAACCATGCAGCGGGCCGGTGACCACGTGATCAAATTCCGCAAGGGTTCGCACCGCGCCAAGACGCAGGGGATCCACCAAGTCCGGATACCGTGCCAGCTTCGCAACCGTCTTCTGCTTGAGGCTGCTCACCAAATGGCGCATGTAGAGCCGGCTCATGCCGCGTTCCATATAGCGAACCGCAATCCCCAAATCAAAGGGTGTGGAAATCGCGCTGGCCGCACGCACGGCTTGCGGGACCTGCGCGCCGCGTTCGCCCAAATATTTCAGCAAGACATTCCCGCCAAGCGACACCCCGACACACCCCATGGCACGCGTGGGATGCTCCGCGGTCATCCGGTCGATCACCCACCCGAGTTCCTCGCTGTCTCCTCCATGGTAGGCACGGCGCAGCCGGTTTGGTTCACCGCTGCAGGAGCGAAAGTTGATGCCCACCGCCTCCCATCCGACGCGGTGGGCCGCGGCCATCAACCCAAGGACCGGCTTCGATCGTGAGGACCCCTCGAGTCCGTGCAGCACGATCAACGCCGGAGCACGCGCGGTCCCCTCGGCTCGGTCGATGTCCAAGAAATCCCCATCCGGCGTCTCCCATCGCTCCCGCGTGAGCGGCACAGGCGGAGTCGGATGAACCAGCGCTCCCCACAGGGTCTGCGCGTGTCGCCCACGACACCACCAGGCCGGCCGAAACGAGGTGATCATGCAATCCTCAGCACCGCGAATTACCGGTAGTTCTCTACTTGGATGGGAAAGCCGAAGTCTCGCTGCTTCAAGGCCTGGATGACCGCCTGCAACGCATCAATCTGCTTGCCCGCGACGCGCACCGAGTCGCCGTCAATACGGGCTTGGACTTTGATCCCCAGGTCCTTGATCGCCTTCGTGATCGCTCGCGCGTTCTCTGACGACAACCCCTGCTGGAGCGTGGCCTGCTGCTTCATGCTTCCGCCCGGCAACGGCTCCGGGGGATTCCACTGGAAGGCCTTGAGCGGCACCCCCCGCTTGGCCAGCTTGCCCTCCACGACCTCCACCACGCTCCTGAGCTGTGCTTGATGATCGCCCGTCACCTTCAGCACCGCCGGCGACTCCTCGAAGGTGACGCTCGCACTGCTGCCCCGGAAGTCAAATCGGGTCGCGATCTCTTTGTGCGCCTGCTGGATCGCATTGCGCACCTCTTGGAGGTTCACCTTCGAGACGATGTCAACACTATGCTCCGCCGCCATGATGCTATTCTCCCCCAACAGCCTGGACTTCGCCACTGAGAAATGACACGGTCCACTAACGCGTTTCCGTGATTACGATGAGGGCTTCGGTGCGGAGTGATGGGCCTCCACGAACAGCCTCAGCCGATTCAGGAGGCCGATCCGCACCTGCCGAAACGCCTGGAGCCGCTCTTCCTCGCTCCCTTGCACGGCGGTGGGATCCGAGAAACTCCAGTGAAGGCGCACCGGCGCTCCAGGAAACACCGGGCAGGATTCCTTTGCGCTGTCGCACACCGTGATGACGTAGTCGAAGGATTGGCCGGCGAACTCCGTGACCGACTTCGAGCGGTGGCGGGAGATATCGATGCCGATCTCCGCCATGGCCTTGATCGTCAACGGATTGACCGTGGCCGGGTGCGTCCCGGCGCTGTGGACCTCAACAGTTCCTTTCACCAGGTGGCGCAGCAGCCCCTCCGCCATTTGCGACCGGGCACTGTTGCCGGTGCAGAGGATTAAGACGCGTTTCATCATGGCTGCTGTCCGGGAGAAGAAACGCGTGCGGAACCCGAGCGAAACATTCACCAACCAGATCATGACCGGGACCTCAATCAAAGGACCGATGACCGTGGCAAAGGCCGCCTCCGAGTTAATGCCAAAGACGGCGATGGCCACCGCGATCGCCAACTCGAAGTCATTGCTGGCCGCGGTGAGGGCGACCGTCGTTGTCTGCGGATAGTCGCCCCGCAGCATCTTGGCGACGAAGAACGTGATCAGGAACATCACGACGAAATAGAGCGCCAAGGGCACCGCGATCCGGAACACGTCGGAGGGCAACTGGACAATCAGCCCGCCCTTGAGGCTGAACATCACCACAATGGTGAAGAGCAGCGCGGTCAGCGTCAGCGGGCTCATCACGGGGAGGAAGCGTCGCTCATACCACTCGACCCCTCGCAGCCGCAGTCCGACCACGCGGCTGGCCAAGCCGGCCAGGAACGGAATGCCGAGATAGATGAAGACCGTGTTGGCGATCTCGCCCATGCTCACGTCAACCGCCGCCCCCTGGACCCCCACGAGCGGCGGCAGCACGGTGATGAAGATCCACGCGTAGACGCCGTAGAGCAACACTTGGAACGCCGCGTTGAACGCGACCAGTCCGGCCGCCAGGTCCCGATCGCCTTCCGCCAGATCGTTCCAGACCAACACCATGGCGATGCACCGGGCCAGTCCCACCAGAATGAGTCCGACCGCGTAGCCTGGAAGATCGCGCAGCAAGGTGACGGCCAGCGCGAACATCACCACCGGGCCGATCACCCAGTTCATGAACAGCGACAGCGCGAGAATCCGGCCATGCTTGAGTACCGTCCAGAACTTCTCGTACCGCACTTTCGCCAGCGGCGGGTACATCATGAGAATTAAGCCGATGGCAATCGGCAGGTTGGTCGTTCCCACCTGGAAGCGATGCCACCACGCCTCAACGCCGGGGAAGGCCCACCCGAGCCCCACCCCCACGGCCATCGCCAGGAAAATCCACGCCGTCAGCCATCGATCCAGCCACGAGAGCTGCTTTGGGCACGCTGCGTCCATCAGCACCGGATCGCTTTCTCCAGTAAGGCCTGTCGATCCACCTTGAATTGGCCCACCTCATCACCCAAACAGGTTCCGACGCATCCGAGCAAAGCCTGGTGCAGTTTCCCGCCTGGCTTGGCGAGCCGGTAGTTCGCCCGCGCCCCTTCCTCCCAGCTGTCCACCAACCCGGCCCGCTTCAAGTAGGCCAGATGGCGCGAGACGGTCGATTGGGGCAACTTGAGCACGGCGATGAGCTCGCAGACGCAGAGCTGCCGCGCGCGCAGCAGATTGAGGATGCGCAACCGCGTCGGATCGGCGAAGGCTTTGAAAAGCCGGTTGGATTGGAGCAAGGCGTTCGGCGCCATCTATTATATCCGTCTAGACGGATATAATATCGGCCCGACGGGTCCGTGTCAATCTGTTGGGGGATTCGCGCGCCTAGAAAGCCTGAGCCCCTTGCGACATGCTCACCGCAAGGGGCTCAGGTTCGAGTCACGAATGGCTCCCCGGAGTGTCGGCTCGAAGCGCGCTCCTCTGGGATGAAATCCCGATCAGGATCACGCCCGGGCGGTGGAATCACAAGCGGATTGAAGTGCTTACCGCCTAGCGGCTGCGCCCGCTATGGGTAATAGATCCCCCATCCTACTGTCTGATCAGCCCTTCTCGAAGGAGCAGCAGCCCGAAGAGGACGAACAGGACCGTCGCACCGATCTTGATGGCACGCTCAGGCAGCCGCCGCCCCAGTATGGACCCGATCACCACCGCCAGGCCATCGGCTACCACCATGCCAAGAGACGAGCCCAGCCAGACAGGAAGGAAGACGCCTGATTCTGCGGCCAAGACGGCGGTGACCAGCTGCGTCTTATCGCCCATTTCGGCCAGGAAAAACGACACCGCCACCGTGATCAAGGGATGCCCGAACCGTTTCTCTTCCGTACCGCTCAATGCATCACCGCGCGCTGTCCAGAGCCCAAAGCCGATGAACGACACCCCGGCTGCAATCTTGATCCAGTGCACCGGCACCAGCAGCAGCGTGGCCCCGCCCAGTGCCACGGCTAAGGCATGGTTGGCGAGCGTCCCCAGCAACACGCCGCCGAGCACGTGCCGGACGGGCAACCGCGCAGCGAAGGCGAGTGTCAGGAGTTGGGTTTTGTCCCCCATCTCCGCCGCGGTGATAAGGAAGAGTGCCTTCAAGAAGGTTGCCATTGAGTCTCTATGGGTTCCGTCTCCGTTCTCTGGTGGTCGTGCCGTCGAGCAAGATTGCAGTATAAGGCCTGCGAATGGCAGGTGGTGGTTTCAAGCTGGATCGTGCAATGCGCGATCCGGAATCGTTCACGGAGCATCTGCCGAGCCGTCCGCAAGAGCTCGCGGCTGTCGCCGATGGTCATGTCGTTAACCAGGAGTTGGCAGGTCAGCAATCGCAGCGTGGGACTCACCGACCAGATATGCAGATCATGGACATTCTTGACTCCGGGAACGGCGCAGAGCGCGTCCGCCACCTGCCCGGACTGAATCGTGCCTGGCACGTGATCCAGGAGAATGGCGGTACTCTGCTTCAAGATGGATTTTGTCCCGAGTAGCACCGCCACGCCGATGCCAAGACCGATCAGCGAATCCACGGCCGTCCACCCTGTTCGGGCGATGACAAAGCCTCCCACCACCGGCGCGAGAGAGATCGCCGCATCGCCAAGATTGTGAAGGTAGGCGGTTTGGATATTCAGATTGCCGCGGCTCGAGGCCCGCAAGCTCATGGCGACGGCTAGGTTCCCAACCGCCGCCGCCAAGGCCGTCACCAGCATCACGATGCCATGGACCGATTGGGGGCGCATCAGCCGTTGGATCATGTCGGCCATGAGCCAAAGCGTGATGAGGATCAAGGCCGAAGCGTTCACCCAGCCAGCGAGGGCTTCTGTTTTGTGGAATCCGAATGTCTTGGTATGCGACGCGGGGCGGTTTGCAAGGCGGTAGGCCTAGAACGTTAGGATGAGCGTGGCCTCGTCGATGAGGTTATGGAGGGCGTCGCTGAGCAGGCCAAGGCTGTTGGCGTACTGGCCCACAACAAGCTCAACAGCGATCACAAGCGTGTTCAGGGCCAGCGCGATCTTCAGCCGGCCTTCGACAGTGCGCTGAAACTGTGCGGCTTGATTGGTGGATTGCACAACGCTCATCGAAGGTCTTGCTTCAGTGCGCCGTGTGACATCTGGCTGGCCTTTCGCGCGGCGGCGATCGCCTCCTCATAGCGACGCGCTTCCAACGCCTCGTACGCTGTGGAGATCATCGCCTCAGCATCTTGCAAGGCCTGGGGCATCATCGTATCCGGATGCGCACTGCGGGCGGCGATGACTTCGCCCTGGGCCAACCGGATCGCGGTCATCGCATGGCGCGACGTAAGGCCGCCGCGGATGGCCGCAATGGTTGCGACCGTCAGGACGACACCCACCGTTGTGTACCAGATCCAGACGTGGCTGGCGTTCATCATGCGGGCCCTCCTGGTTGACGGGTCGGGTTTGGCGCTTCTGCGACTGGCTTGAAGAGGATGGAGGCCAGGATGGAGATGCCCAGGATGCCAGCCACGACCCCCAACGCGATGCCGATCGGGATCTTGTAGATGTCCGCGATGAGCATTTTGACGCCCACGAAGACGAGGATGGCGGCTAGTCCATAGTGGAGGTGGGTGAAGAGTCGCATCAGCCCGGCCAGGGCGAAGTAGAGTGCCCGCAACCCCAGAATGGCGAAGGCATTCGAGCTGTAGACGATGAACGGGTCCAGGGTGATGCCGAAGATCGCTGGAATCGAATCGACCGCGAAAATCACATCCGTCGTCTCCACCACGAGCAGCACGACAAAGAGCGGCGTTGCCAGAAGCCGGCCCGCTTCCCGGATGAAGAAGCGGCCGCCATCATAGCGGTCCGTCATCGGCATGAACCGGCGAAACAGTTTCAAGACAGGGTTTTTCTCCGGATGGACTTCCTTGTCTTTCTCCAACGCGAGCTTGATGCCGGTCAGGATCAGGAAGGCCCCGAAGACGTAGATGATCCAGTGGAACTGCTTGATCAGGGCCACGCCGGCGAAGATGAAGAAAAACCGCATGACCAGCGCGCCGAAGATGCCCCAGAAGAGGACCTGGTGCTGGTACTGGGCCGGCACGCGGAAGTACGAGAAGATGAGCAGGAAGACGAAGAGGTTGTCCACGCTGAGCGATTTCTCGATCAGGTATCCGGTGAGGAACTCAAGCGCCGGCTCTCTGCCGCGCCAGACGTACAGGCCCAGGTTGAACAACAGGGCGATGGCGATCCAGACGCCGCTCCAGGTGAGCGCTTCTTTGATCGAGATGACGTGGGCATGGCGGTTCACGACGCCCAGGTCGACGTAGAGCATCGCGGCGATCACCGCGCTGAAGATGACCCACAGCATCAAGCCGTTCTCAATCATGACGCCTGCTCTTTCTGTTCACTCAGAACGCCCACACCCGCCAGACGATGACGCCTCCCACGATCCAGAGCACGATCAAGCCACCGACGGCCGCCAGCATCCGCAATCTCGGCAACGTCCTCGCGCCGCGCTGGGCCCTGGCGAGCTGCAGCCGCTGCTTCATGCGCTCAAGGAACCGCTTCGCCCATGGGAGCTCCGAGGAGAGCATCGCCAGGCCGAGTAACGCAACCGGCGTGCCTCCCGGTCCTGGCAGCGGCATCAGCAGCAGGCCCGTGGCAAGGATCAGGCCGCCCACGATGATCGTCGCCCACCGTTTGATCACCTTCACCGTGTCCCTCCGCTTGAGTTCAGCAAGATGGTCAGCGTCGGCGCTGCGAGCACAAGATCCGCACCACCAGCACGATGAGCAGAATGAGGAGAACGAGCGTCAACAACTGGATGACTTTTCCCATTCCTCAATACTCCGGACGCGCTTCACTTGATCGGACCCAACCGCTCGAAATACTTCAGCAGTTCAGAGCCTGCGTCCAGCACGATCGTGGTGTCTTTGGCCAGCGAGCGCTCGTAGGTCTCCAGGCGCCGCAGGAACGAGTAGAGCTCCGGGTTCTTCTCGTAGGCTTCGGCGTAGATGGCCGTGGCCTGGGCATCGCCCCCGCCCATCAGCGCTTGGGTCTGCTCGTAGGCCTTCGCCACGATGATCTGGGCTTCTTTGCTCGCCCCGGCCCGGACCTCCCGGGCGCGCTCCTCACCCTCCGCGCGGTACTTCTTGGCGATCCGCTGCCGCTCGGCCTGCATGCGGGCAAAGACGCTTTGCTGCACCTCCCGGGGCAGATCGAGCCGTTTGATGCGCACATCGATCAGCTCGATGCCGAACTGCTCGATGGTGAGTCCTTGGGCGTCCTTGGTCACCGCAGCCACGATCGCTTCGCGCTTCTCGCGGACGAAGTCGATGAACGGGTACTTGGCGATCTCTTCGCGCAGCCGGCCGGTGATGATGTCATCCAGCCGCACGAACGCCCCCGCCTCCGTGCGGGCGGTGCGGTAGAACTCCAGCGGATCGACGATCCGCCACCGCGAGATGTGGTCCACCACCACGCGCTTCTTATCCAGCGTGAGATACTCGATCGCCTGGGCGTCGGAGGAGAGGACGCGTTTGTCAAACCGCTGCAAGGTGTGGATGAGCGGGAGCTTCAGGTAGAGGCCCGGCTCACGCACGGTGCGGAGGGGCTGCCCGAACATCGTGATGATGGCCTGCTCGCGCTCATCGATGACGTACACGGCCTGCATCGCCACCGCGACGGCGAGGAACCCCGCACTGGCGAGTGCGTTGATCAATTTCCAGTTCATGGGGTGACTCCTTTCACTTGGGGTGAGGTGGACGCGGCGGCAGGGGCCTGGAGAGCTCGCAGCGGCAACCAGGGCAACACCGATCCCGCCGACTGGCTGGGCAGCACGATCTTCTCCGCGTTGGGCAGGATGCGCTCCATCACCTCCAGATAGAGTCGCTCGCGGGTCACCACCGGCGATGCCGCGTAGGCCGCGGCGACTTCCAGGAACCGCTTGGCCTCGCCCTGGGCGCGGATGACGCGCTGCTCCTTGTACGCCTCCGCCTTCAGGACCATCTCCGCGGCCTCCCCACGGCTGCGCGGGACGATATCCTCGGTAAAGCCCCGCGCTTCCTGGAGCAGCCGCTCGCGATCCTCCCAGGCCCGCACCACGTCGTGGAACGCGTCCTGCACCGCTTGCGGGGGATCGACCTCCAGCAGGCGCGCCTCGGTGACCAACAGCCCGGTCTGGTACGCATCCAACAGTCTCTGCAACTGCTCCTTGATCTGCTCCTGCACCTGGAAGCGCCCATCGGTCATCGTGAAGTCGATCGTGTTGCGCCCCGCGGCACTGCGCAGCGCGACCTCCGCCGCCGTCCGCAGGACCTGCTCGGGGTCCCGGGCCCGAAACACGAAGGCCGCGGGATCCTTGATGACGTACTGGACAAAGAGCTGGCAGGAGACGATGTTCTCATCGCCGGTGAGCATCAACGCCTCTGCCTCGATGACCTTCACTCGGCCCATCTCGGTCTGAAAGCCGATCTCCACCCGCCGCACCCGGGCCACATCGACCACGTCGCGGCTCTCAATCGGCCAGGGCAGATGGTAGCGCAGCCCCGAGCCGGTGAGCGCGTACTCCTTGCCGAACCGCCGCACCACCCCCTGTTCGCTGGGCCCCACCATGTACACCCCTGATCCCAGCCACAGCGCCCCCGCAAGCCCCATTGCGGTAAAGAGCATACGGGGCTTGAAGAAGCCCTTCAGATCATCCCGCAATGAGTCCATGATCCCGTCCGTTCGCCCATTCATCTCTCTCACCCCCTTGTGCACACGCGGCGTGCTGCCCGATGCCTCGGGCGGCTGCCCACGATTTCCGCAAAGACGATCCGCCGACTTGCGCGATCCCTCGACTCGCACCACGGCCTTCCCTCGACTCCGCTCGGGACAGGCCGGCCGTGGGCTCGCTCGGGATTCCGCCCCACCCGTACAGGTGGGGCTCCATGCGCATAGAACATCCGCACAGTAAGACGCGAAAAGGTGGCCCTCAGCATCGACGCTGCCATCGCCAGTTGCTGGGCGTGACAGGCCGTTTCTTCGGCTCCATCTTTGAACGCTACTGAGCCGCCATACGCTGCGCAGTCTTCATGGTGGACTAGGACGACCGTCCTGACGCCGTGGCGATGGTAGGCCAGTTTGACGTTGCTCAAAATCCACGCGCGCACCGATGGATCCCCGTTGAGCAGCGCTTTCGTGCCGCCAGCGTCTGTCTTCACATCGTAGGCGTTCACACCCAGCTGCTTCTTGACGAACCGCAAGGCAGCGTCAATGTAGCGGTAATCCATGCAGCAGAGGATCAGGGCAGGAGGCGTCTGGTGTTTCCTCATGGGGTGCTCCGATCAATCAGCACTAACCGCCCTTCGGCCACGAGCGCGATGCCCTGCGAGGCCTTTCGCAAGCGATCCATGATCGCCAACCCCAGCCCGTGCTCGGGCGTCTGGGTGGCGACCATGGCCTCCAACCCTTCGGCATCAAGCCGCCTGATGGCTTGGAACAGCCTGGCGGCAGCCTCCACCAGGTCTCCCTGATGGCTGAGGACCTCGGTGATGGTAAAACCGGAGGGCTCGATCACAGGACCGAAGGACAACAGCCCCATCCGCCCCGTTGTCATCCCTACAGGACCCAAGCGGACCCGAGGATTCGTCAGTCCGTCCAGGAGGTAGAGGGGTGTCCGGGGCGCGTAGTGGCGGGCCAGCATCCCCGGAGCAGCGGGCTGAGCAGGATTGGTGTGAGCGACCGTCACTGTCCCAGCAACTTCTCTGATGGCTTCCACAGGAATCCCGCCAGGCCTGAGGACCACGAGGGTGTCACGTTCACACGCGACGACCGTCGATTCGATCCCGATCCTGGCCGGTCCGGCATCGAGGATGACGTCGAGGCGCGTCCTCAGGTCCTCTTCGACGGCCTGCGCAGTCGTGGGGCTGACGCCGCCGAACCGGTTCGCGCTCGGGGCGGCAATCGGGCATCCCGCCTGGCGGATCAGCTCAAGGGCGACGGGGTGATCCGGCATGCGCACGGCCACAGTGGAAAGCCCCGCAGTCACCAGGTCAGGGATGCGCTCGTTCTTGGGCAGCACCAAGGTCAGGGGTCCTGGCCAAAACGCCTCCATCAGCCGGTGGGTCATGTCCGGACAGTGCGCCCACAAACCACACGCCTCCTCCTTCGAGGCCACATGCACGATGAGCGGATCAAACTTGGGACGGCCCTTGACCTGAAAGAGTGTCGCCACCGCGTGCGTATTCGTCGCATCGGCACCCAGTCCGTAGACCGTCTCCGTGGGAAACGCGACGAGCCCCCCACGCTTGATGACGCCTGCGGCCTCCTTGATCATCGCCGCATCGGCTAGCACCACCCCGCTGGTCTGCGCCACGTCCCCGCTCATCCTCCCTCGTGCCCCTCTCGCCTGACGGAGCAGGTTGCTTCCCGTGCGCCGCCAAAGCGATGCCGGTGGCTGGCAATCCATCGATAGCACGGCACTCCGATGCGGGACATCCCTGGCAGGTAAAGCAGGAGCGCCGGCAGCAGCGTCAGGGGAAGGTGGAGCATGATGTCACGGACGGCAAAAAATCCCCCATAGGTCCTCCCGTCTGGTCGAATGGAGACCATGCGCCGTTGGGTCTCTTCGTGGGAGAGCTGCGGAAACCGCTCGCGCACTCCAGGCTCAAGACGCGCCCGCCACTCCATACGCCTCCCCCAATCCAGTCGTCTCCCAAGCGCAATGGACCGAAGACAGAAGGCGCAGTCCCCATCAAAAATCACGGTCCGGAGAGGCTCGCGCGCCGGCATTTTCACTCTCGGAAACGTTCTCGCGAGGGTCATGGCTCCGGTTCGCTGCGCCCATCTCGTGAAGGCGCATGCCCGTTGAGGCTGAACGCCTGCTCCAGGAAGCTCGTTAAATAGCTGCCCTCGCCGAACTGCGGGTGGCTGAGGAGCTGCAGATGAAACGGCACGGTCGTCTTGATTCCCTCGACGCGATACTCCTCCAACGCCCGCTTGACCCTCGCAATCGCCTGGGGTCGGGTGTCGGCATGGACGATGAGCTTGGCGATGAGCGAGTCATAGAACGGCGGCACTGTGTAGCCGGAATAGAGGTGCGAATCGAGCCGAATCCCCAACCCGCTGGGGGCCATATACTCGCTCACCCGCCCTGGGCAGGGGCGAAACGCCTCCTCTGGGTCTTCCGCGTTGATGCGGCACTCGATGGCGTGGCCCTTGGGTACAATGTCGTGCTGCGAAAACCGCAACCGCTCCCCGGCCGCGATGCGGATCTGGGCTTTGACCAGGTCGATGCCGGTCACCATTTCGGTGATCGGATGCTCGACCTGAATGCGGGTGTTCATCTCGATGAAGTAGAAGGCCCTGGCCTTGACATCTAGGAGAAACTCCACGGTCCCCGCGTTGACGTAGCCGCAGGCCTTCGCCAGCCGCACGGCCGCCTTACCGATCTCCTCCCGAAGCTTCGGGCTTAGGATGGGGCACGGGGTCTCTTCCAGGAGCTTCTGGTGGCGTCGCTGGATCGAGCAGTCCCGCTCACCCAGGAAGACCACGTTGCCGAAGCGATCGGCCAGGATCTGGGCCTCGACATGCTTGGCGCACTCGACGTACTTCTCCAGGTAGACCCCGCCATCTCCAAAGGCCGCCTTCGCCTCGGCCTGCGCCATCTCATAGGCTGTCCGCAGGCTGTTTTTGTTATGGGCCACCCGCATCCCCTTGCCGCCGCCCCCGGCCACCGCCTTGATCAAGACCGGATAGCCGATGCGCTCGGCAATTTTGAAGAGCTCGTCCAAGTCGGTGATGACTCCTTCGCTGCCAGGCACCACTCGCACCCCGCAGCGCTTGGCCGTCGTACGAGCATTAGCCTTCTGGCCCATCATCGCAATCGCCTTGGGCGGCGGGCCGATGAATGTGATGTGGTACTGCTCGCAGATCTCGGCGAACTCCGCCTTCTCAGAGAGAAACCCATAGCCTGGGTGGATGGCATCGGCATCGGTGACCTCTGCCGCGCTCATGATCGCCGGGATGTTCAGGTAGCTCTCCTTCGAGGATGCGGCACCGATACAGACGGTCTCATCGGCCAGCCGCACCGGCAGCGACTCGCGGTCCGCCTCCGAGTGCACCACGACTGTTCGGATGCCCAGCTCCCGGCAGGCCCGGATGACTCTGAGGGCGATCTCACCCCGATTGGCGATGAGGACCTTGCTGAACATATGTGGGTTAACGCGCAACCTCTTGGACTTGGGGTGTCTGTTCGACGAGTGCGGCTTCGAGCTTGGCCCGTTCGGCTTGGCGGTGGGCCTTGAGCCGCGCCCTCAGTGGTTCGTCTTGCAATACCAGGATCTCGACGGCCAGGTAGGCGGCGTTGGCGGCGCCATCGATAGCGACGGTGGCCACCGGCACCCCTTTCGGCATCTGGACCGTCGCATAGAGCGCATCGACGCCATTGAGGGCGCTCCCGCTCAACGGGACGCCGATGACCGGCAACGTACAGTTGGCCGCCAGGGCACCGGCTAGATGGTTCGCCATGCACGCACCAGCGATGAGGATCTGGAGGCCCCGAGCCTCGGCCTGTCTTGCGTACTCGGCGACGCGATCCGGCAGCCGATGCGCCGAGAGCACCAACATCTCGCAGGGAACCTCGAACTGCTTCAACGCTTCAGCCGCCTTCTCCATCTTGGCCCAGTCGCTCTGGCTGCCCATGAGAATCCCGACTTGTGCGCCACGCCCTGAAGACTGCTCCATTGACGACACCTCCTCGTGATGGGGTTCCATTGCTCGCGGGTTGATCCGTGGTGGCTGCCATTCATCCTCAACAAATTTGTCCATCCCGACCCTCCTGACTTTTCAACCGCCACTTACAGGTTCTGGAAATGCGGCATCGTGTCAAAACATGACTGGCAGATCCGCTGGCCTCCGTATTGGAGGATGCGACCCTCCTGTTCCATCGCAGCGGTCAACCTCTTCCGACAAAATGCGCACTGCTCCATTTGCTTGCGTCGCCTGGCTCGGCCTCGCTCATCTGGTCTGGGCATGGTCCCCCACACCCAGCGGGTCCCACCACGTCTCCATCGGCTCATCCTCAGCCAGTAGGATGAGTGCCAACACTGGGAGAACGATCAGAACGATTGCTGCGATCACGACATTGCGGACCCTCAACCATCGCCTCATCATGGACTTCCTCCCCTGGTCGTGGCCTGGTCCACGATCGCCCGCGGATGGCTGTTCGGATTGGGCGAGTTGGCGCAGTCGGTCAGCACAAGCAACAACAGCAAGAGGACGATCACCAAGAGCAGGTTGCGGACCGAAAGCCAATGCTTAGGGATCCAGGATTTCATCGCCGTCCACCGAGGTCCCGCGAGAGGCCTCCTCGTCAACAGATTCCCCGCCCACGCTCCTCACATCCTCCCCGCCTGGCAGCCTCGACGGCATTGGAAGACCAACGCTGCAGACTTCCGGGTTGCCGTAGTGTTTCGAGATGGGCCAATCAGGCATCTTCTGGGCCATCAGGTCATCGCTCCGTGTTCCTCGTGGCAATGATGCGCACGCTCTGGAGCTTGGCTTCGAGTTGAGTGATGCGACTGGTGACTTCTTCCAACTGTGCCTTGGCCTGGATCAGCTCTCGCGAGGGTTTCTCCCGCGCGGGGTCGATTTCGTGCTTGACCTGAAGCTCAAGCCGTCGCTGTTCCTGCCGCCAGTGCTTGAGCTTTTCCAGCAGCTGCTCGTAGGTCTCTTTGGTGACTTCCAGCTCAGCCATTGCGGCGTTCGTGCTCACCGTGGCTCAGTCATGACTCGACCGCTCCTCCAACCTGAGGCGCGCCAGCATCAGCTCGGTGAGTGGCACATGGTGAATGGGGCAGCCCCGCGCCTCTTCGGGGTAGCGCTCGCCACCCACCGGGCAGAGCCTGACGACAGGTTGCTGGGTGCTGGCCTGAGGGAGTTGAGAGGCTTCCAGCCTGTACGGGGATCGCGCGACGAGCGTCGAGCGCTCGCCACTGACCAGGAGTCCTGTGATGCCCATCCCGACCATGACCTTCTGGCACAACTGCCTCATCGGCGACTGTCCCCTGTGAGCCCGCTTAACTGGGAGGCATGCCCTGACCGGTGAGCTGCTGCAGCGCCTGGAGGTACTTCGCGCTGGTCCGCAGCACCACGACGTTTGGTAGCGCGGGTGCCGGCGGGGTCTTGTTCCAGCCGCTCTCTTCCAGATAATCGCGCACGTACTGCTTGTCGAAGCTCACCTGCGACTTGCCAGGCTCGTACTGCTCCTTCGGCCAGAACCTGGAGGAGTCTGGGGTCAGTAGTTCATCGATCAGGAGGACCTGTCCATTACGCTGCCCAAACTCAAACTTTGTGTCCGCGAGGATGATCCCGCGGGATTCCGCATGCGCGGCGCCCTTCGCGTAGATCGAAAGGCTCGCCTCCTTGAGTTGCTCCGTGAGTGCCTCCCCGATGCGCCGGGCCATCTCCCCTTCGGAGATGTTGAGGTCGTGGCCGGTTTCCTCCTTCGTTGCCGGGGTGAAGATCGGCTCCGGCAGCCGGTCTGACTCTCTCAATCCGGGTGGCAACTGAGCCCCGCAGACGGACTGGGTCTTCTGGTACTCCTTCCAGCCGGAGCCCGCCAGGTAGCCCCGCACGACGCACTCAATCGGGATGACCTGGGTTCTCTCGACCAGCATGGAGCGGCCGGCAAACTGCTCGGCGTAGGGAGTGAGCTCCGGATGGCGCGTCGCGATGGCGTCCCAGTTGGTCGAGACGAAATGGGTCGGTGTCAGGTTCTTGATGAAGTCGAACCAGAAGGCGGACAACTGCGTCAGCACCGCCCCCTTGGAGGGGATGCCGGTCGGCAGGACCACGTCGAAGGCCGAGATACGGTCGGTGGCAACGATCAAGAGGTGCTCACCCAGGTCGTAGACATCGCGAACCTTGCCTCGCTTGAAGAGCTGCAGTGTTTCTGCTTGCGTTTCGAGCACCGTGTCCGTCGGCATATTGTCCTGTCTCCTCGTATGGTCGCCTCGCGGGGAGGCGATTCAGAACCCACTGATTACAGCCGCATCTGGCGCAGCCGGCGCACCCGCTCCTCCATGGGCGGATGGGTCGAAAAGAGCGTCGCGAGGCCTCTCCCGGAGAGTGGATTGACGATGAACAGGTGGGCGGTGGCTTCGTTGACTTTGGGCAAGGGGAACTTGCGGTTGGCCGCATGGAGCTTCTCCAGGGCCGCCGCCAGCCCATGAGGCGTGCCCGCGAGTCGTGCCCCTGTTTCATCCGCGTCATACTCCCGGGTGCGCGAGATAGCCATCTGGATGAGCATCGCCGCCAGTGGGGCGAGGATCGCAATGAGCACGATGACGATCAGGTGCGCAGCGCCCGCGCTCCGGTTGTCCCGGTTGCGATCGGAGCCACCCATCCACAGGCTCCATTTGGCCATGTCCGCCAGCCACATGATGGCCCCGGCAATCGCGGCAGCGATCGTCATCACCAGCGTGTCGCGGTTCTTCACGTGGGAGAGCTCATGCGCCAGTACCCCTTTGAGCTCCTCCTCACCCAGCAGCTCCACCAAACCGGAGGTGACCGCCACGGCGGCGTGCTTGGGACTTCGGCCCGTCGCAAACGCATTCGGGGTGGTCGTGGGAATCCAGTAGAGCTTCGGCATCGGCAAGCCGGAGCGTGAGGCGATCTCGCGGACGGCGCGATGGACCTGGGGCGCGTCGGCTTCACTGAGTGGTTTGGCCCGGTACATGGCCAGGACGATCTTGTCGCTGAACCAGTACGCTCCGAAGTTCATCAGCAGGGCGAAGCCCAGCGCGATGGTCGCTCCCTGCGTGCCGCCCACGAGGCTGCCGAGCCCGACCAGCAGCGCCGTCAACAGCGCCAGCAAGAACCCGGTCTTCAGCACGTTCATAATCTCAACCCTCCTTTCATCTCATCGCCCCTTACGCCTTGCTCATCAGATGACGGAAGGCCTCAGAGCGCCCGGCGACGATTTCATCGAGCAGGTGGTTGATCTGCTGGGTTTCAATCGGCAAGAGCCGCCTCGCGAGGTCCAGCCAGGTCGCCATCTGGCCCGAGAGATCGGCCAGGTTGGGGAGGGTGCGCCGCGTGCGATGATCCAGCTGCTGCATCGTGCGGGTGTAGACACTCCCCACCAGATAGGCGTCATCCAGATAGCCAAAGAGCCCCACGCTGTCTTCCGGCAGGAAGTCCGTGGGATGGTACAAGTAGCTCAACAAGAAGCCGTGGAGGCGCTTGAGCCGCGGCG
>MHGA01000026.1:11095-15306 GCA_001804415.1 Candidatus Aquivivens invisus | reverse complement strand
ATGGTTGCGATCCGAAGCTCGTTTCGGCCTTCGGGGTGGCGCGCATCCGCGGGCTTCAGAGCCGCGGGGTGGCGGCGTGCGCAAAACATTTTCCCGGTCTTGGGGCGGTGCCGAAGGACCCGCACAAGCAGCTTCCGACGGTGAATCTGGATTGGGAGGCGATGCGCGCCGTCCACCTCGTCCCGTTTCTCGAAGCGATCCGCTCGGAGGTGGCGACCATCATGTCCTCCCACGTCTGTTATCCGAAGCTCGATCCCACACCGAAGACGCCGGCGACGTTCTCGAGGCGGTTGATCCACGAGCTGCTGCGGGCCGAGTTGGGCTTTCAGGGGCTTGTGGTGAGCGACGATCTTGAAATGGGGGCGTTGCGAGAACTCTGTCCCATCGGCGAGGCGGCGGTGCGCGCGGTCGAAGCAGGGCATGATATCTTGCTGGTCTGCTCGGAGGTGTCGTGTCAGCGCCAGGTGTTTGAGGCGCTTCGCGAGGCGTATCGCACCGGACGCTTGTCTGTGTCGGTGCTGGAACAACGGGTGGAACAGATCGATCGCGTCCGAGCTCGTTCCTGGACTTGACGAGGCAGGAAAGGTGTGATAAGTTTGAGCTCAAAAGAGATGCAAAAAGGAGGTGAAATGGCGACACTCCAAATCCGGAACCTTTCCGATGACACCTACGAGGTCTTGAAGGCACGGGCCAAGTCGGATCGACGCTCACTCCAACAGGAGGCCGCCTGGCTCCTGGAAACCATGCTGTCCTTTCACGGAACCTTACGGCGACCTGATTGGCGCCTGGTGGATGAGGTCCGCGAACGGATGGCCCGTCGCTACGGGACCTTGCCTAATTCCACACCCCTGATTCGCCGCATGCGTGATGAGCGCTGAGCCGCTCACTCCTGTCGTCGTGGATGCCAGCCTGGTCATCAAGTGGCTCCTGCCTGAGCCTGATTCAGCGGCTGCACTGGAATGCCGGCGCCGCTGGGTTGCGCACCGCATCGTCCCGATCGCTCCAGATTTCCTGCTCATCGAGGTCCACAACGCCTTCTGGAAGAAACTCCAGAAGGGTGAGCTGACGCCCGACGCGCCGATCCTGGCGTTTGTCCCGACGTTTGGGTTGGAGGTGAACTGGTTTCCCTTCGAGCCCCTTCTGCCCCAGGCGTGGCGCTTGGCGTGCCAATGCCAGATCTCGGTCTATGACGCGTTGTACGCCGCGCTTGCCCTGCAGCTCAACACAGCCTTGTATACCGCCGATGTGGAGTTCGCTCGGCGGCTTGGTCAGACGGTGACCGTCCACCTCTTGACGCCTCGCGCTCCGCGGCGTTCCTCCCGTCAGTCGTCTTGAAGTTCCAGCGCTCGACTGAACCTTCCTTAAATTCGCTGAAACAATCGCGTGGGTTCGGACAGAACGATTGTCTCTATACACGGAGCTACAAGGTCCTCCAGGTGAGGTAGGATCAATCTCGAAACACCAAGGGCGGAGAACAGGCATCTTTTTCTCCTCGGTGACCTTGACCCCGCCCCTGCTTCAACAAGTTATCGCCTGGCGAATGCGAAACCGACCCTCCAACGTACTCCGCTCGTTCGACAAGTGATCGTAGCAGGGGCGGGGCTTGATGAGGCGCCGAGGGCTATGGTAGACTTGTTCGTTGGGAGCCGATAAAGGCACACCATGCGAAAGCATGGGCCGTCCCGTAAGGGACCCCCCAGTTTTGTTTCGCGTAGCGAAACATGGGGGGCAAAGCTGAGGGCCTACGTCGCCCCTGCCCGCCCCGAATCTTGCGGGGCAGGCGGGGGGGTGCTCCGCGGTAGGTGAGCGCTGGAGAAGCGCTCCCCACCTGATTCGCTATCGCGAATCAAAGCTGGTGGGGCAGAGGCGCCTGAATCTGCGGGCCGTGCGATAGGGTGGCTTTAGCTGCCGAAGCTTCTGAGGGCGCTTTGGCGCCTTATCGGCCTCCCTGGCCTCATCCTTTCAACGGTCATCCACCCCGCCACATGGCGGGGTGGATTTTTTTCTGTGTCGCGCAAGGGCCGCGTCCTGGCCCGCCCCGCCAGCTGAGCTCGGGGTGCAGGTTCGGCCCCGTGACATGCGAAGCATGTCCGGGACTGAGTCCTGGAAATCGCGTTCGCGCGATTTCTCAGGGCCGGACGCTCGCTGCGCCCCAGCGTGGCTCCGCTCGCTCGGCGCTCTGGGCTCGCTCCCCAGCACTAATTTTATGGGCTCTACAGGTGATACGAAAATTAGTGCTGGGACCATGCCCGCTCGCCCCTCGCGACGCCGGCCTCACTGCACCCCTCGCCGCTGGCGTGCCTGCCGCCCTACCCTACGGGCGGGTACCACTTGTCGCCTGTCCCTTGTCCCTTGTCGCTTGGTGCTTGGTGCTTAGTGCTTGTTGCTTGCCTTTGCCCAGCGGCTGACACATAATCGTGGTGTCATGCCGACCGCCTCCGTGGTCATCTTCCTGGCCTGTGCCTTCGTGGCCGAGATCATCGGGACGATGGCGGGGTTCGGGGCGGCGACGGTGCTCACCCCGATCGCCAGCCTCTTCATGGACATCAGAACCGCCGTGGCGGTGGTGGCGTGTTTCCATCTTTTCGGCAACGCCTCGCGCATCAGCTTCTTTCGGCGGCACGTCCACTGGGGGATTGTGTGGCGCTTCGGCCTGCCCGGCGTGGCGATGTCGCTCGCCGGCGCGCAGGCGGCCGCGTGGTTGTCGCCCGATCACATCCGTCTGGCACTGGGAGGGTTTTTGATCCTCTACGTCCTCGCGGAACTCCGGCGAGCGAGCTCCTCGCCCATCCCGGCGACGACCGCCACCCTGCTTATCGGCGGGGTGGCCTCGGGGTTCATCGCGGGATTGATCGGCACCGGAGGCGCGATTCGCTCAGCCTGCCTGCTGGCCTTCGGGCTGCCGAAAGAGGCGTACATCGGGACGTCGGCGGTGATCGCGCTGCTCGTCGATGCCACGCGGCTCCCGGTGTATCTGGCCCAGCAGTTCATCCCCTCGGCGTACATCCCATTGGTGATCAGCTTGACGGGTGTGGCGTTTGCCGGCGCCTGGATGGGGCGGCGGCTGGTGAGGCGCGTGTCGTCGGTTCGGTTCAAGCAGCTTGTGCTGGGCCTGTTGTTGCTCATGGGCGCGAAGCTCATCTGGGACGGGTGGCATCCATGAGAAACTGGTTGAGCGCGTTGGGCTTGTTGGGTGTGTGGGTCAGCGTGGCAGCCTCGCTCGTCGGCTTCGTGAGGCCGTGGGCGTCGATGGAACTGGCGCACCGCAAGATGCCGGGTGCCCTGTCGGAGGCAGCCCGCGACACCCCGCTGCAGGACCTGTTGGGATCGTTGTCGAAGCGTGTCGGCAAGATCGTCGTCTCCGTGAAACGCGGGGCGGAGACAGTCACCGGGGAGCTGCCTGACCTGTCTTCGATTCCCACCGTCATCAGCGGGGCGGATATCCCGCGCTTGGGTCGCCGCCAGGATGCGCAGGTGGTCCTGGCGCTGGCCGAGATGTGGACCGGACAGCGGGAGCTCGGGGCGAAAAGCCTCCTCGTGTACCTTGTGCCGGGGTTGGTGGTGTTGTGCGGGGTGATCGTCACGGCCCTGCGCCGTGTGCGCGCGGTCTGTGCGGCGGTAGGCGGGCTGAGCGTGGCGGTGGCGGGAGCGGCGTGGTGGAAACTCTCCGCCACACACCTTGAGACGCTGGTCGTGGCCATCACCATCGAACAGGGATTGTGGATGACCTGTTGGGCCTACGCCGGGCTCGGCGTCTCGTCGCTGGCCCTAGCGGCGGTTGACGCTCGTTCCTCCACGCGCCTATAATGCCTTGGTCGTCGGTCCACTCGCGGACGTCGTGCCGAGGTAGCTCAGGTAGTAGAGCACGCGCCTGAAAAGCGTGGTGTCGCCAGTGCAAGTCTGGCCCTCGGCGCCTTTCTTCCCTTAACACTTCTCATCTGTGTAAAGTGGCAAGTGTAATGTGTAATGGAAAGAGGCTGAGAGGGCGCTGTCCCATTCAACATTACACATTTCACATTGCACAATTTTTGACGCCGGTGTAGCTCAGTTGGTAGAGCAGCTCATTCGTAATGAGCGGGTCGCAGGTTCAACTCCTGTCACCGGCTTCTTTTTTTCAATCGGAGGCCAGCGGGGTCGCCGGCTCACTTTACCTTGTTCTCGTCACTCATGCGTAGTCGCTGGAATCCTCCTCGCGCGCTGGTTGATTCGCT
>MHGA01000026.1:0-11088 GCA_001804415.1 Candidatus Aquivivens invisus | reverse complement strand
CTTGTCTATCGCTCCCAATTGATCGGGGAGCAAGCCGATCTGGGCCTCTTCGGCGGCGGGAACACCTCCACCAAAGGTGAGCTGCCGGATCTCTTCGGCCGTCCGGAACCGATCTTGTGGGTGAAGGGCAGCGGCGCGGATTTGAAAGGCTGCCAGCCCCGCCATTTCGCTGCGCTGCGGTTGGCACCGCTTCGCCGACTGATCCAGCGTGCCCGCCTGACGGATGAGGAGATGGTGGCCTTCCTCGAACGCTGCCTCCTCGATCCGAACGCTCCGCGGCCGTCGGTGGAAACCCTCTTGCACGCCTTTCTCCCCGAGCGCGACATCGATCACACCCACGCGGATGCGATCCTCTCCCTGGCGAACACCTCCCGCGGCGAGGCGCTCGTCCGTCGCGTGCTGGGCGATCGGCTGGTGTGGATTCCCTATCTCCAGCCTGGCTTTGCGCTCTCGAAGCGCGTCGCCCAGGCGTATCAGCGCAATCCCGGCTCGCATGGGGCGGTGCTCGAGCAGCACGGGTTGATTACGTGGGGGCCTGACGGGCGGACAAGTTACGGGCGGACGATTCGATACGTCTCGATGGCCGAGCGGTTCATCGCCTCACAGCGTCGACGGAAGCGGTGGTCGATCCCTCAGCGGCAGACCCTGCCGGGTGCAGAGCGCATGGCGTTGTTACGGCGGTGGTTGCCCACCGTTCGACGGACGCTCAGTCAGGCCCGTCGCGTCTGTCTGACCTACGACGACAGCCTGGACGTCTTGGAGTTCGTGAACGCCTCGCGCATGCCACGCCTGGCGTCGATCGGTCCCGCAACACCCGATCACATGCTGCGCACCAAGCGCCTGCCACTCATTGTCCGGGTCCGTCAACGGTCTGTGGCGTCGGTCTCAGCCGAGGAGATTGTACGTCAGCTCCGACGGTACGCGGCGGATCACGCGCGCTATGTCCGGCGCTATCGTCGGCCCGGCCAGTCGATGCTCGATCCGTATCCGCGCGTCATCCTCATCCCCGGCGTGGGGATGCTGGCTACTGGCAAGGATGCCACCGAGGCCGCGACGGTGGCGACGATCTACCGGCATGCGATGGCGATCATCCG
Organism: Candidatus Aquivivens invisus; assembly: GCA_001804415.1. Classification (GTDB taxonomy): domain Bacteria; phylum Omnitrophota; class Gorgyraeia; order Aquiviventales; family Aquiviventaceae; genus Aquivivens; species Aquivivens invisus. The sequence continues at coordinate 9,994 of MHGA01000026.1, read as the reverse complement.
CAACGCCTCGACCGTCGGCCGCTACACCTCGGTGTCGCAGCGCGAGGCGTTCGGCGTGGAGTACTGGCCGCTGGAACTGTACAAGTTGAGCCTTGCCCCTCAGGAGGCGGAGCTCGCTCGGGTGGTCGTGCTCATCACCGGCGCGACGGGAGGCATTGGCCGGGGGATCGCGCAGATGCTGGTGGATCGCGGCGCCTCGGTGGTCGTGACGGATGTGCGGGCTGAGGCCGTCCAGCAGTTGGCGCAGGAACTGAATCAACGCGCCGGTCGCCGCATGGCGCTCGGTCTGGTGATGGATGTGACGGACGAAGCCGGCATTGCGCGCGCGATGGATGAGACGATGCGAACCTTTGGGGGGGTCGATGGCCTCGTCTCCAACGCCGGCATCGCCATGGTCTCGTCGATTGACCGGCTCTCGCGTGAAGCCTGGGAACGCAGCCTCGCGGTGAACGCGACAGGGCACTTTCTCGTCGCCCGCGCGGTCGTGCGGTGGCTGCGCGCGCAAGGATTGGGCGGGGCGCTGGTGTTCATCGCCTCCAAGAACGTGCCTGCGCCGGGCAAGGACTTCGGCGCGTACAGCGCGGCGAAAGCTGCCGAGACGCAGCTCGCGCGCATCCTCGCGATTGAAAACGGTGACCGCGGCATCCGCGTCAACATCGTCCATCCGGACGGGGTGTTCGAAGGCTCCGGCTTGTGGAAGACCATCGGGCCGGATCGCGCCAAGACGTACCACCTGCCTCCCAAGCGGCTGGAGGGCTACTACCAGCAACGCAATCTGCTGAAAACCCGCGTGCTCCCCTCCGACGTGGCCGAAGCGGTGTGCTTCCTCCTCTCGCAACGCTCAGCCAAAACCACCGGCTGCGTGTTGACGGTGGATGGCGGACTGCGAGAGGCCTTTCCGCGATGACCGCGCAGTGCTGCGCGAGACGAAGACGGACGTTCCGTCGGATCGTGTTCGTGCTGGTAGCGGCTCTCCTCCTCGCGCTCGGCCTGTTCATCCCTCATGCGGGATCGTGGCTCGTCGTGCAGGATACCGTGAGCCACGCCGAGGCGGCGGTGGTCCTCTCGGGCCTGCCGACCTCTCGGGCGTTTGCCGCGCGCGATTTGTATCGCCGGGGGATCGTGGACGCCATCTGGGTGATTCCGGAGCCGGTGGCCAAGATCGAAGGGGAGATGGTGGGCGACGAGATTTTTGCGGAGCTCATCCGCCTTCGCCTGGTCGATCCCTCGGCTGAGCAGTGGGCCCGGCGCCTCCTGGTGGCGATGGGGGTTCCCAGCGACAAGATCGTGGTGTTACCGGCGCCCGCGCACGGCACGATCAACGAGGCGCGCCAGGTCCGTCAGGTGTTTCACGGTCGTCTGCCCGAGCGCCTCGTGCTGATCACCTCGAAAAGCGCCTCGCGTCGCGCCCGCTACATTTTCCGGCGCGTGTTTCAGCGTGACGACGTTGAGATTCTTTCCTACCCCACGCCCTATGACCCGTTTGAGGCCGGACGGTGGTGGACCGCTCCCCGCAACGCCCTCACGGTCGTCACCGAGTACGAGAAGCTGCTCATCAACGTCCTGACGCTGGCCATGGGCTCATGATGTTAGGCACTCTAAGGATGACCTGACGATGTCCCGCCTTGACGAGAACCCCTCGCGGCGGCTCTTCCTTGTGAGCTTCGTCTCCCTCTTCCTGGAGCTCGCGCTCATCCGATGGGTGTCCACCGAGATTCGGATCTTCGCCTACGTGAACAACCTGGTCCTGCTCGCCTGTTTCCTGGGGCTGGGGCTTGGCTGTACCCTCCCGCAGCCGCGCGCCTCGCTCACCGCAACCGCACTCTCCCTCGGCGCCCTGATCGGCCTGATCAGTTTACCGCTGGCGATCCCCCTCCATGGGGCGCTGCGCCATCCGCTTCGGGACACCCCGATCATGCTCAGCGCCTTCACGGACATGCACATCTGGCACCGCTATTGGTCCACGAACCTATGGCTGGACATCGCGATCGGACTCGGTTCCACCGCGCTGGTCTTCGGGCTCATCGCGCTCGCCTTCATCCCCCTGGGACGCATGACCGCCGGGCTGCTGGAAGGGTCCGCCAACCGCATCACGGCGTATTCCGTCAATGTCGCAGCCGGCCTGCTGGGGATCTGGACCTTGAATGCGCTCTCGTGCTGGTGGCTTCCGCCGTGGGTGTGGTTCGCCGTCGCGGCCGTGGGGTTGTGGCTGTTGATCCCGCCCTCGACGATGCCGCGGGTCAGCCTGGGACTCTTAGGGTTAGCGATCGGGTACCTGGCTCTCAGCCCTCGCCTGGCGAAGAGGCCGATCATCTGGTCTTCGTATCAAAAATTGGAAATCATTCCCGCGCGAGCCGGGATGAACCGCGTGTATCTGGTCGCCGTCAATAACACCTTCTACATGGGCCTGCTGGACCTGTCCCGGAAGGGGCTTCAGGGATTGCCGATCTTTGTCGATCCGGCGGGTGCGTCGTTCAGTCAGTATGACGTGCCGTATCGATTCCTGGATCGCGCTCCCCAGGCGGCGCTCATCGTCGGAGCCGGCGGGGGCAACGACGTCGCGGGGGCCCTGCGCCACGGGGCTCGCCGGGTGACGGCCGTCGAAATCGATCCCGGGATCTACGACATCGGACGCCGCCTGCATCCGGAAGCTCCTTACGCGGACTCTCGGGTGACCGTGCGCCTGACGGATGCCCGCGCCGCCTTCAGGCGCATCACGGCTCCCTACGACCTGGTCATCTTCGGACTGCTGGATGCCCACGCGCCTTCCTCAAGCTACAACAACACTCGCCTCGATCATTACGTCTACACCGAGGAAAGCTTCCGCGAGGCCAGAGGCCTGTTGACCGATGAGGGGGTCATGACGGTGATCTTTGATGACGCCCAGCGGCCGTTCATCGGGGCCCGGATCGCGGGCTTGCTGCACCGGGTCTTTGGGGAGGAGCCGATCGCCTTTCGGGTGCTCGGCAACGGGTGGTTCGGGCCGGGCGGCGTGGTGTTCGTCGCCAGCCGGGACATGCCCCGGCTCCGCGAGGTGCTGCAACGGGACCAGCCCCTGGCGCAGTTTATCGAGCGCCGTCAGGTTCGGTGGAAGCAGCCTGTGACGTTGACGACGGACAACTGGCCGTATCTCTACTTGGACCGCCCCCGGATTCCGGCGCTGCATCTGTGCCTGTCGGGGATCTTGCTGGGGCTGTTGGCGGTCGGACGGCGATGGGTGCTTCCCGTTCGGCAGCCGATCAATTGGCACTTCTTTTTCCTGGGTGCGGCCTTCCTGCTGTTGGAGTTTCAAAACATCAGCAAGACCGCGCTCCTGTTCGGCTCGACCTGGGCCGTCAGCGCCCTCACCATTTCGGCCATCCTCCTGCTGATCCTGCTGGCGAATTGGATCGCCTCGCGCGTCCGGCCTAACCCGCGCTGGATGTATGTCGGATTGTGGCTCGCCATCCTCGTGGCGGGCGCGATCCCCCTGCGGGCCTACAACGCCCTGCCGGAGGTCTGGCGGATGCTCGCGGCCGTCGGGGTACTGAATCTGCCGGTGGGCTTCGCGGGGGTCATCTTCATCACATCCTTTCAACGCACTCGGGAGCCGGCCCTCGCCTTCGGGTCCAATCTGCTTGGGGCGGCGGTGGGGGGGCTGCTGGAATCCCTCTCGTTTCTCACCGGGATTCGAGCACTGCTCTGGCTGGCTGCCGCGCTGTATCTCCTGGCCTTTGCGTCCCGTGATCGCCTCTGAGGCATGGTGGTCTCGCGGGTCGTCTCCGGAGGACAGACCGGCGTGGATCGGGCCGCGCTCGATGTGGCGCTGGAGCTGGGTCTTTCGTGCGGAGGCTGGTGCCCCAAGGGACGCACCGCCGAGGATGGCGTGTTGCCGTCGAGGTACCCGCTGCAGGAAACGCCCTCAGCGGAGTACGCGCAGCGCACCACCTGGAATGTCCGTGACGCGGATGGCACGCTGATCCTCACAAGGGGCCCGGCCACGGGAGGGACGGCGCAGACCATCGAGGACGCCAGCCGGTTGCGGAAGCCGCACCTCGTGATTGATCTTGGCGCCCACCCGGATCCCGTTGACATTCGCGGCTGGATCGGGACGCATCGGCTTCGCGTCCTCAATGTCGCCGGTCCCAGGGAAAGCAAGTGCCCAGGCATCTACGCGCAGGCGACTCAGTTTCTTCGCCGCCTCTTGACGGACGCGCTATAATACGTGTGTCATGTGGAATGTGTCATGTAAGAACACCACTCGTTCGTTCCATGACACAGGACACGTTGAACATTGAACACGCAGAACGAGCGATGGAGGCATCATGGCTGGTGGCGTGATTGAACTGACAGACAAGAATTTTGCTCAGCACGTGCTCAACGCGTCCACCCCGGCGCTGGTCGATATGTGGGCCGCGTGGTGCAGTCCCTGCCGGATGATCGCGCCGGTGATCGAGGAGCTGGCCGGAAAGTACCAGGGCAAGGTGACGTTCGGGAAGCTCAACGTGGACGATCACCCCAGCCTGGCGGCGCAGTATCAGATCATGAACATCCCGACGCTGTTGATCTTCAAGGGCGGGCGGGAAGCGGATCGCATCGTCGGGGTGCAACCGAAGGAAGAGCTGATCAGCCGCCTCGACACCCTCCTGACCTGATTCGTCGGTCTCGCACCTTCCCGGGGTCACGTTTGGCGGGTGACGCGGAGCCAGGGCTCCCGCCGCCCGCCCGCAAGTGCCGAGCGGCGGTGTCCGCGAAGCGGCCGCCCCGGCACGAGGACGGACGGCGGGATGGCGCAGCGGCAGGCCCTGCCAAACGTGACCTAGCGTGACTCAGTGCGACATCGTATGTCACAGCCAGCCATTGCCGTCCTGTGCTCCGGCCAAGGGACCAATCTCCAGGCGATCATCAACGCCCTTCGCGCGCGACGCCTGCGCGCTCGGCTGGCCGTCGTCATCGCGGATCGGCGCAACGCCGTCGCGCTCGTCCGCGCAAAGCGCGCAGGCCTCGCCACGGCCTTCGTGAATCCGAGAGACTTCTCGACGCGCGAAGGATTTGACCGCCGCCTGATCGAGATTCTGGATCAGCACCGGGCGCAGCTCGTCTGTCTGGCCGGATTCATGCGGATCCTCTCCCCCCGGTTCGTGCGCCACTTTCGGTCCCGCATCCTGAACATCCATCCCGCGCTCCTGCCGGTGTTTCCCGGCGCGCATGCGATCCGCGATGCGCTCGCCTGGGGGGCGAAGGTGACCGGGGTGACCGTGCATCTGGTGGATGAGCAGGTGGATCACGGCCCGATCCTGCTGCAGGAGGCCGTGGCGATTCGTCCCGCCGACACGCAAGCCATGCTGCTGGCCCGCGTCCATCAAGTCGAGCACCGCCTCTATGTGAAGGCGATCGCCCTCATGCTCTCCGGCCGTGTCCGCGTGCGCGGGCGTCGCGTGATCGTGACGAGTTCGAACTAGCCCGAAGGGCTTAGCGGAAGATATCGAGCTGCTGTCTGGGCAGGAGGAGGTTGCGGCCCGTCGAGGGGTGGGTGAGGCGAACCGACTGGAACTGCTCAAAGCGATAGGCGGAGAGCACTTGGGCGATCACCGTGGTTGCCTCCTGGAACACCTGATCGATGACCTCAGCCGAGAGCGTTGCGCCCTCCTTCGGCAGGACGTTTAAGGTAAACGCAAATTCCCCGTTGGTGAATGACCCCGCGCAGGGTCCAACCGTCACCTGGGAGGGCCCCTCGCGTTGCAAGCGCTCCGCCAACCGGTCTTGAAGCCGTTTCGCAAGCTGCCAACTGAGGAATTGCTCCAAGGTGACGTCGCGGACCGTCACTTGGTTCAAATTGATCAGGGGAGGATCGGCCGGCTGCAAGTTCAGGATGGTGCGCGAGAAGAACTCCGTGGGGGTGATGCTGTTGGCGTGGACCCGGCGCACATCGTCGAGATAGCGCATCAGCGTCAGGTAGACACCGGGGATCGAGGGGTCGGACACCAGCAAGAGATAGAACCCGTTCGGATCGTCGGAGCTCAGCACGACCCGGTGGATGGCCTCGAGGACGTTGCCTAAGGTCTCATTGGCCGTTGGGGACAAGCGGATTTGGCCGTCCTGCTGCGCGAGGACGCCGGCGTGCGTCAAGTGCGCGGCGACGGTCTTCCCGACCCGCTTCGCGGAGACCTGCAGGTGGTAGTCTTCGGCGCAGATGCGTTGAATGGCCTCCGGGATGTGTTCTTTCCGATAGCTCGGCCCATCACAGCCTGCCACGAGGACGCTGAACCCGACACCGATCAACGCGTCCAACCACGGCACTCTGCTCATCGCAAGCCCCCAGCCCGTGTTACGTGGCGGCGGGAGGAGTCGGAGGGGGGAGGATCGAGGGGGAAGGCGCGGCGGGGAAGATTCGCTGTTTGCCGAATTCCACGAAGACCGCCTCGATGTCGTCGTATTCCAGCTCTTCCCGTTTGAGCAGCTCCTGGGCGAATCGCTCAAGCAACGCGTCCTCCTGGCGCAGGAGCTGCTCCACATCCTTCGCGCACTGCGAGAGGATCTGGTGGGTCTCTTCGTTCAGGTGCTCTTTCGTGCGGTCGGAGAGGCGGTCGCCCGCGCTGCTGCTGCGGAAGGCCCATGAGCTGAGCAGCGCTTCGTAATCGCCTACGTAGCCGTTGACGCCCATCCCCAGGCGCCAGACCATCTGATGAGCCTGCAGCATCGCGTTGCGGAAATCCGCCGCGACTCCATCCGAGGTCGACTCGAACTTGAGCTTCTCGGCGACGAAGCCGCCCAGCGCCGCTTTGATGTTGGCCAAAATCCGCGTGCGGCTGGAGGTGAAGAGCTCCTCGCGCGGCTGATGGTAGACGACCCCCAGCGCGTCCCGGCGGGAGATGATGGAGGCTTTGAACACGTCGTCCGTCGGATGCAGCAGGTAGGTGACGACGATATGCCCCGCCTCGTGGTAGGCGATCCGGCGGCGCTCCTCCTCGTTCATCCTCCGCTTGCGCTTGAAGCCGAGCTCGATGCGATCAAGCGCATCCGAGAGATCCTTGAAGGTGACCATCTCCCGCTTGTTGCGCGTGGCGATGAGCGCCGACTCCTTGACGATGTTCTCGATGTCCGCGGCCGATTTCCAGACCGTGCGCCTCGCCAGGCGAGCCACGTCAATCGCAGGGTCGATTTTGATCTTGCCGAGGTAAAACCGGTACAGCTTCTCGCGATCCTCAAGCCCCGGCCGATCAACGTAGATCTTGCGGTCAAGCCGCCCCGGGCGCAGGAGTGCTTGATCCAGCACCTCCTCGCCGGCGTTGGTTGCGCCGATGACGACGATGTTGTACTTCTGGCTCTCGAGCCCATCCATCTGGACGAGCAGCTCATTGACGGTGTTGTTGCGCTCGGTTTGCGCCCCGAACCCTAGATCCGAGGTCCGCGAGGTGCCGACGGCATCGAGCTCATCGATGAAGACGAGGCATCCGCCTTCGACGCGCGCAAATTGCTGGGCTTTCTTGAAAATCTTCCGCACGCGCGCCGGGCCGGTGCCGACGAACACCTCGATGAATTCCGATCCGGAGACGGAGATGAAGGGCAGCGCCGATTCGGTGGCGATGGCTTTGGCGAGATACGTCTTGCCGCATCCCGGCGGTCCGACGAGGAGCACCCCGCGCAAGACCTTGCCCCCAATGAGGTCGACCTTCGCGTGGTCGCGCAGCAGCTCCACGACCTCCCACGCCTCCTGCTTGGCTTCCTCCATGCCGATGACCTCGTCCCACTTCACGTTGACCTGATCGCCCCGGACGCGGCCTTTGGCAATCTTGCTGAAGCTGCCGCCGCCATAGTGCAGCCAGAAGAGCATGGCGACGAAGATGCCCCCGTAGATGATCGACTGGATGATCATCGTCGACATGAGCGCGTGCAGGTAGGTGCGCTGGTAGGAATCGATCTTGGCAAAGGTCATGATGGGCCACACGATCGACAGCACCAGGACGAAGATGACAAGCATCTTCACCCAGTGCATCTCGAAGAAGAGGGCGATGCGCTGCAGCCAAGAGCGCTGACGTTTCGCGACCATAGCAGGGTAACTATATCATGCCGACGAAGAATCTGTCAATGAGACGAGAAAAAAATGAAGGTTACTTAAACTTTGATAAACGCTTAACAAACGCGGAGTCACGCAGAGGTACGACGCAGATTGACGCAGATCGTTTCCAGGCGGTATAATCGCCTCACACATGGCCGCACGAATTCGGACCATCACGGCGCGGGAAATTCTGGACTCCCGCGGCCAACCCACTGTTGAAGCGGATGTGGTCTTGACCGACGGATCCATCGGCCGCGCCGCCGTGCCCTCCGGCGCCTCAACGGGCAGCCATGAAGCGTTAGAGCTGCGCGACATCGACAATCGCCGTCGCTACGGCGGCAAGGGGGTCCTCAAGGCGGTGAGGCATCTGAAGACGACAATCGCCCGCGCGCTGAAAGGCAAGGACCCGGCTCGTCAAGGGCAGATCGACGAGATCCTCAACGCGCTCGACGGCACTCCCAATAAAGCCCGTCTGGGGGCGAATGCGATCCTCGCGGCCTCGCTCGCGTGCGCGAAGGCCTCAGCCGCCAGCCGGCGGCAACCGCTCTACCGCGCCCTCGGCGGGACGAAGGCCGTGACGTTGCCGATCCCCCAGATGAACATCATCAACGGCGGCGCCCATGCCGACAACACCCTCGACGTGCAGGAGTTCATGATCATGCCCGTTGGGGCTTCCACCTTCGCCGAGGCCCTGCGCATGGGCTCGGAGGTGTTCGGGCGCTTAAAACAGCTCCTCAAGCAGCAGCGTCACACGACCGCCGTCGGGGATGAGGGGGGATTCGCCCCCAACCTCAAGGACAACGAGGAAGCCATCCGGCTGCTCGTGCAGGCCATCGAGCAGGCCGGCTACACGCCGGGCAAGCACGTGATGCTCGCCCTGGATTGCGCCGCCAACGAGTGGGGCCATGATCCCTCGACTCCCCTTCGACTTGCTGCGCTCGCTCAGGGTCGCTCGGGACTTCGCGGCACCTATCGGCTGTTCAAGAGCCGCCCGAACGACGCCCTGCCTGCGGAGGCGCTGACGGGGATGTACGAGCGATGGGCGAAGGCGTATCCCCTCGTCTCCATCGAGGACGGGCTGGGGGAGGATGATTGGACCGGGTGGAAGCGGCTGACGCAGCGGTTGGGCGATCGGCTGCAGATCGTCGGGGATGATCTGTTCGTCACCAATCCCGCTCGCCTTCAGCGGGGGATCCGCGAGGGAAGCGCCAACGCGATTCTCATCAAAGTGAATCAGATCGGCACGCTGTCGGAGACCCTGGAGACGATCCAACTGGCCAAGCGCGCGCGCTACGGAGTGATCATCTCGCATCGCTCCGGCGAGACTGAGGATGTGACGATCGCGCATCTGGCGGTGGGCACGAGCGCGGGCCAGATCAAAACCGGCTCCCTGTCCCGCAGCGAACGCGTCGCGAAATACAACGAATTGCTCCGCATCGAAGAAGCGCTCGGTCGCCGCGCCATCTACGCCGGTCAGTTATGGCCGCTGCGCGGTTCGGTCCTTCCGCGCCGCGCCCAGCCAGCGGCGAGGGCTCATGTGAGGCCGGCGTCGCGAGGGGTGAGCGGGCACGGTGTCCTTGACGCGTAGCGTCAAGGACGAGCGAGCCCCGAGCGCCGAGCCCCGCAAGCTTTGCTTCGCAAAGCGAAGCACGCGGGGCTGGGGCGAAGCGAAGCGTCCGGCCCTGAGAAATCGCGCGAACGCGATTTCCAGGACTCAGTCCCGGACATGCTTCGCATGTCACGGGGCCGAACGTGCAGCCCGAGCACAGCTGGCGGGAGGGAGAGGGTCAGAAACACAATGTCTCGACGAACACGTTGGATGCTCATGGTGACCGCAGCCGTCACCGTGGCGTTCGGACCCCTGGTGTGGGATCTCGTCGATGTGAGCTGGAAGCGGTATACCATGCGTCGGCGGCTGCAGCGGCTTGACGCCTTCCACCGAGCACTGACTGAAGA
>MHGA01000025.1:430-20310 GCA_001804415.1 Candidatus Aquivivens invisus | reverse complement strand
GCCGGATGCCGCCACCCCCGCGTGGTCCGTGGAACTCCTCACTCGCGCCCACGACATCGCGCAAGCGCATCCGACGGCGACCCAATCGGGACTTGGCGGCGGCGTGGCGTTGGCGACGACGATCCTCACGCGCCCTCGGCAGCGCCAAGCAGCGGCGGAGGCTCAGACGCAGCCACCGAACTGGGGGCCGCTGAGCCACTTGTTGAAACTGGCGGCGGAACGCGCCACGCAAGAAGAGGGCAAGGGACGATATGACGTTTGGCTGAGGGCAGAGCTGCGAGGCTATACCGGCGTGTATTGGAAATCGCCGACGCCGCCCTTCTTCAACGGGAACGTTCTCGTGGCCTCGCGCGATCCCCATGAGATCCTGACATCCATTCGAGGGTCTCGCGCGAAGCCTTACCCGCTGCCGTGGCGGGTTCGTCGCGCCCTAGACAGGCTTGTGCGGAGCGAGACGCCCTGGCCGAAGCCGTCGCTGGACGCGGTCGGCGACAGCATCATGGGTGCACTGAAGCACGCCGAACCGCTCAGTCCGACGAAGCGGTTTGAACTGGTTCGTGCGAAACTCCACGCGTGGGGTCTCACGGACACCGCGGACGATCTGACCGCATTGCATCACCTCATTGGAACGCCGCGCGACCAGGTTGCGGAGGAGATCGCGCAGGGCATCGAGGGGGGTACCATCGGGGAGACGTATAGTAGCCTCTTGCTGCTCGCGTTTCCCTTCTCGAACGCGCCTCGCAGTCAGGCGGAACGCATTCGGCTGTTCCAGGTGCCAGCTGCTGCGATGCTGCTGACGCTGGGGCTGAGCCTCGCGGTGCCGTGGCTGATCGGCCTCGGGGCGGGGGTGTTGGGGGTGCGACTGCTGAGGCTGTCGTTGCCGTCGGTCGCGCGCGATGTCCGTGAGCAGCTGGCGCGACTCCGCGATCTCCTCGCTCGCCTCGAGGTGCGCTGGCAGTGGCCGGTCGTGGTGCGGTCGTTGCAAGCGACGACGGGCCACACGGTCCCCGTCGCCCTGGTGCAGCCGGCGCTGGTCGTGTCGATGTCGGCCGATCCGTCATCGCCGGCAGCCGCAGCCTCGTCCGTGTCGAACGGCAGCGCGCCGGCTGCGTCTGGGCCCGCCCATCAGGCGGTCGTGATCCACACCTACATGAATCAGGGGACGAATGTCGAGCCGGCCCGTGCGGCGCTCGATGCCGCGCTCCAGCAACTCAGCGGGCCCGACAAGTCGAACACCGTCACACTGATGCTCACCTCAGCCGGAGAATCGCTCAGCCCGACGGAATTATCGCGTTCGGACGTGAGCAAACTGGGTGGGCAGCGGGTCAAGAACTTCCGCGTGTACGCGAGCGCGCTGACCGACGAGACGGCGCGCGACGCTCAACGCCTGGCGCGGCAGAAGCGGTTCATGGCGCGAGGGGTCACCTTCTTGTTGTCGGAGTTTGATGCGGCGCTCATGGGCTGGGTGGCAGAGCAGCAGTCCGACGGCTTCCGCATTCGGGTGGTGTCGCGCGGGCCGACGGAGGATTCGCTCATCCATTGGAGCCGCTTCAAAGCGCGCAGCGCTGACGCGAGTCGCGCATTTCGGGAGGGCTCGGCCCAGTGTGTGACAATCACCGCTGAAGCTGTCCGCCACCTAGCAGAGGTGTTTGGTGGATGGCGGCAGCAGCTGTATGACGTTGAGCTGCCGCGATGGAGACCGGACGGCCCGGTCATCGCGCTCGATTTTCCGACAGCCCTCGGGCTAGACGCTGCGACGTCGCAAGGCATCGAGTCGGTCAGCGCCGAGCGCATCGCGGGGGACGACTTGCTCACATCAGATCGTTTGCTCCTCGAGCTTCACGGCAGACGGCTGGAACCGGAGGCGTTTGAGCGGTGGACCCAATCCCGTCGTGAGGAGCTGTTCCGAGAGCGTCTGGCGTCGCTCTTGGATGCGCTGAACGTCGAGCAGCAGCGGCAGGTCCCAACGACGACATGGCAGCAGGCACTCTTGCCGCTGGTGCGCGCGATTCCCGAGGGTGCGATTGAGCAGGGCTTGCTGCCCGTCTTCGCGCAGCGCAAGCCGCGCACGGATCTTGAGGCGATTCCCATCGCGCTGGAGTGGATGGCGACGCTGAGCCTTCCCGACGCGCTGTGGCAGCCCGTACGAGCGTTGTTGCCCGCGAATTTCGTCCCGAAGACGTATTCCGCAGGGCAGGCGCCGGCCTCCGCGCACGCCGCGTATGATCCGCGGTTGGATCCGAACCTGTGGCGAACCGATCAGGCGCGATCGTTGACACGAGACGTCAGCGAGCTTCGAGTCGTCGAGCGCCGGACGATCCTGGCGCTCATCGAGGCGAGGCAGCAGTTACCCGAGCAGCGATTTGCCTCGCCGGAGCAGTTTGCCGAGACGGTTGGTGCGCTGCCGAAGGCGAAGGACTACGAGCGGGAGGCGCTGCTGCGGGCTGCGACGATTGAGCCCCCCGTGGCGGCGGCGCCGAAGTGGCTGCTGGTGCGCGCGTACGTGCCGAGGGACCCTGCGACTGAGGCGGCATGGCGCGCGGATCTTGATCGCGCCCTCGAGGAGCTCGATGCGCTGCGCCACGACGTGGACCTTGTGCTCGTCTCGGACGGCTTTCTCTTTGGTGAGCAGGAAGCCTTCCGCCTGCAATCAGAGGGATTCGAGCAGGATGAGCATCTGCAGGGGGTTGCGCGCAGCAGCGTCCAGCGGTCTGCGGCGTATGCGCTGAGGCTCAGGCAGATGACGGCGGAGCAAATGCGCCGCTTCGCCGACCATCCGATCGATCTGACCGATGGGTCGATCACGGTCTCGCCGTCCACACGGATGACGATGCGATATGTCGCGGACACGCTCGACCGTGGCGCCCGCTGTCATCTGGCGGTCGCGTTGCCGACCCTGAAGTCGGTGCTCCTCTTGAGCCGCGCCCGCGCGGTCTATGCCAGCGCGGTGACGGCGTTTCGCCATGGGGATCTCGATCGGGCATTACCGCTTGAGGCGGCGGCGGCCCTGGCGTTCCGGCGGGGCTACCAGGACGCGTATCAGAACTTCTTCGAGATTCAGCTGCCTCACCTCCAGCAGGCCGGTCATCGCGTGGTGATCGTGATCCCCTCGTCGGGTGATCCGACGTCCTGGACGAAGTCATCAGCCGCGGGGACGGTGCGGTGGCAGACCGGCATGTCCGACGCGCTCGTGCAGCCGGGCGTACGGCTGATCTGGACCTGGCCGCTGGACCGCAGCGAGCGGACCCCGGCGTTCTTCGCGGGCGTGCGGGCACAGCAACTGCAGGATCTGTTGTACTCGTTGCTGAGCGCGCCGCTGGAAGAGTTGCCCGTCTCACGCGTGTCGTTGAACACCGCGCTCGTTCCGCTTGTCGTATCGCTTCCCGGCGAGCAGATCGAACAGGAGCTGGCCGCCTACCTGAAGCAGCTGCCGGCGCCAAAACCGTCGAAGGAGGAAGCCGCGGTGTTGGCGCTGCGATGGCTGCGCACGCTCGTGGATCGCGGCCAGGTGTCCGCGGCGCAGTGGCAGGCGCTCGTTAACGTGTACGCGCCGGCCCTCGATCTCCGTACGCTCGAGCCGCTGCCGCCGCTGCCCGCGGAGCTAGCCGAGGCGCTGCTGGTTGGGTCGTCCACGGCGCCGCCGACATTCACGACGCCGCAGGGGATCATCATCTATTCCGCCGGAGAGACGGCGGTCGACTTCAAGGAGATTCGCCCGGTGCTGGATGAGGCGCTGGAGCGATTCGGGCCGCATGGTCCCATCACCTTCGTGTTGCCGAACGACGGGCTGCTGCTGTATGACGAGCCATCCGGCAGCAGCGGTCGGGCGCGCCAAGCCTCCTATCGGGAGGCTGCCGGGATGCTGCGCAAGGAAGCCTATTTCACCGATCCGAAGCTGCTGAGCATTTCCGCATCCGGCGCGTCGGTGTTTGGGGAGCTGAAGAGTCGCTTCGAGATCGCGGTGCGCGAGCATCCCGAGACAGCCGATGAACCTATCGAGGTTGTGTTTCCCCACTGGAAAGATACGTTTCCGCCCTCGGAATTCACCCGCGCGGTCGTGGCGTATATTCGGCACAAGCGGACGCTGGAGGGCGGCGGCTTCCAGCTCCACGCGACGTTTGAGGACGTCTCGCACGAGACGCGGACCATCCCCGGAGCGCCCAGGAGTTATGAGACGTCGCTCTCGACGCTCCACCTCAGCCGTGAGCGGGTCAAGCGCCGCGATGCGTTCGAAGCCCTCAAACGCGGTGAGCCGGCCCAGTACCTGGCGGATGCGGAGAAGGCGCGGGCCTCCCTGCAACGGGGGAACGCCCCCAAGCGCAAGGAAGTGTTAACCAAACAGCTTCCGGGGCTCCTCGCGCAGGGCCATCGGGTGATCTTCTTGAGCGCGCCGAACTTCTTCGGTGTTGAGCGGGGGCTGGCGCCCGCCGGGCTTGCGCGCGCGGAGCATTCGCAGGCGTGGACCGAGGAGGATCTGTCGATTCCCGAGCGACTCAGCCTGCAGTGGGAGGCCTTGCCGCCGGCGGAGCGAAGGACATGGCTCCTCAAAGAGGCGTTGGCGCGGTGTCTGAATACGCTGGCGCCCGCGAGCGTCTCCGCGCGTCCGTGGCATCGCGCCGTGACGGCGATCGTGGAAGCGGTGCCGACGGAGCAGGTTGAGTCGCTCATCGGCCAGGTCTTCAACACCCTCAGACCAACAGAGGATCTGCAGGCGGGGTTGATCGCGCTGGTATGGGTGCGGGACCTGCGCGAGGCGGAGGGGTCGTTCGTCGTCCCGCGCGAGACGTTGCAACCATTGACCGAGTTGTTGGCACCAGACATCGATCTCTGGCAGCTTCCGGTGTTGTCCGTCTCGACGGCGCTGCCGGCGGACACGGTCGCCGCGCCACCACCCCGGCCTTCGGGAACGTCGCCGACGGAGCCTTCGCCGCCGCCAGCCCTCGCGCCGGAGCCGCCGCGGCTGACGCCGGTCAGCGACCTGACGGCGTTGGGATTGCATCTGGGCGGCGCGGAGCTGCCGGCCAATGCCTCTGCGTTCGCATCGCTGTTCGGCTGGCATCAGCTCTCGACCATCGAACGACAGCGACTGATCGAGGACCATCAGAAACTGATCGAGGCCCATCGATTGGCTGAGCTGCTCACGCCGGGCGGGGAAGCGGATCGAAAGATTCGAGATGGGATCAGTGCCGCATTACAACAGGGCGAGCGGGTGGGGCTCATCAGCGCCAATAACGCCGGGCGCCAGCGCCTTACCGAGCTGCTGCGCGAGCACGACCTTGCCCTCGTGCCACTGGTCGTCGGCAACCGCGAAGATGACACGGCGCTCTTCTTCAGATTACCGGCGCCGGCGACGCAGCCAAAGGGCAAGCCGTGGCTTACGGTGCCGTCGGAGACGGTTCACGGCTGGACGAGCTCCATGGTGGCGGAGCTGTTCATCACCGAACAGGAACCCAACCTGCTGCGGACACCTGAGCAGCGCGCGAAGGTATTTCCGGCGCATTATCCCAAAGGCAAACCGGAGGACGCCTTCCCAACGCGGCGCGCGCAGCTGATCCGGCGCAACATCTGGCCGGACGGTATCGAGCCGGTCGTGTTCCAACTGGTGCGGTTCGTGGCGCCGTGGCTGGAGGACATGCCTGTCTCTTACGAGCAAGCGCGCGCGTGGATGTTGGATCGGTCGCGAAGCGCCAGCGCCGAGCCGATTGTCACTGCCTGCCGAACGCTGTCGACATCCCAGGACACATTCAATCGGCGCTTCCAGGACGCATTCAGGCGACTGGAGCAGAAGCGCCACGGACAGCATCAGTCGCTCAGCGTCATCGATATGCCCATCCTCTTCAACCAGCTCGGCGTCTGGGAGCTGATGCTGCGCGATCTGCACTGGAGCATGCGGCTGGATCTTGTCAACGGTGACTGGGCGAGCCTTGCGGCGCGGGCGAAGGCCGCACGGCTCGTGCACTATCTGTGGGATCTGTCGGTGGAAGCCCCCGCGACCCCGCAGGCGCAAGCCGCCGCGTCCGTGGCCGCGAAGGAATGGGACGCGGCGTCGGCGGACGTGGCGAGCGCCCTCGACGCGCACGCCGGGCGGGTGAGCGCGGAGGCGGCGGCGGTGACGTCGCGCCTGCAGGCGTTCACCCCGCCCTTTCGAGAAAGGGCGGGGTTCACTCAGCAAGACGACGAGGCATTCCTGACGGCGGTCGCGCAAACGACCGATGGCATCGAATTGCTGCCCGCGCTCGTTGAGGCCGCTAGAGCCGTCGCGGGCCTGAAGGCGCTCAGTTCGCCGCTGGCCTTCCGATCCTCCGAGGCGGTTGCCAAGGCGACCGCCGATCTCGCGGACGCTGAGCGCATGGTGAGGGAAGCGCCGGAGACGTTCCTCAAGCGGATGCGGCAGCTCGTGACCAAACGCGCCACGGAGATCAAAGGCGGGTTGGACGGTTTGGTCGAGACGGTGACCGCTGATCGCGACGCCTTTCAGCGTTTGGTCATCGAACAGAAGGATGTCTCACAACTTCCGAACGTCGCGCCGATCGCCGTGAAGCTCAACGCGCTGGCGCCGTTTGAATCGATTGATCCCTCAGGCGCAGGCGGCACGGTGAAGCAGGCCCGCGATCGGTTTGATGAGGTTGTCGGCGCGCTGCGCGCTCGCTTCACCACCGTGACGCAACAGTCGGCCCAATCGCTCCAGCAATCACTGCAGCAGCTCACGAAGCGGACGCCGGAGGCGTTGCGCGCGCTGGCGGCGCAGCACGGTGGCGATCCAGCGCAGTGGCCGGAGATGGTGACGTTGGCACCGCAACGCGATGCGCTGGCGGCGACGAACGCCTTGCCGTGGCTCTCCGATGAGGCGCGAGCGACGCTCAACGGCGCGATCAATGTCTACGACACGACACTGCGCGACGTGGGCAAAGCCCTCGTGGAGCCTCCGTCGCCCGCGCCGGCACCTGCGGTGACAGCTTCCGCGCAACCGCCATCGGCGGCGACGCCGGATGTCAACGCGCTGGCGCAGGCGCTCGCGTCGCACCTGACGAACGGCAACGCTGCGACGTTGAGCCCCGACGTGCTCGCCGCGTTGGCGGAAGTGCTACAGGGTTTGCCGGGAACTGCGCCAGCGCCAGCTCAAGCGAAGCCGACGGCTGCACCTTTCTCAACAGGGCCATTAGTGCCCCTGCCTTCCGCGCCGCCAGCTTCCGTGCAGCCCACGTTGGCAGTCGATCCTCGTGCGAAGCCGGTGGCTGATCTGCTCGCTGAAGCGGTGTCGTTGCGGAACGCCCAGCGATTCGCTGAAGCCTCCGGGCATCTGGCGCAGACGATCGAGATGATCGATATGCTGCGGCATCAACACCCAGGCAAGGAGCACAAGAGGCTCAAACGAGACCTGGAGACGCTCGGGAAGCGCGTCCGGGCGGAATACCGAGTGATCGAGGAAGAGCGCGCGTTAGTCGAGGCCAGAATGCGCAGGCAAGCCGCGCAACAGGCCGAGTCATTGCGCCTGACGAGCGAGACGGTGCTGACCAATGAGCAGGTGAACGCCTTAGCCGCCTTCGATGCCGATCCGATCGTGCAGCTTGCGTTGGCCCGCATCTTCCTCAAGGCCGGCCAACCGGCGATGGCTGCGATGACCTTGAGGATGCTCGGCGACCTCGAGCCGTCGAAAGTCGCCGTCGCCCGTGTCCGCCAAACCTTCGGAGAGGTCGCGGCATCGCTCCAGACGCTCACCGGACAAGAGACGGCCCAACAAGTGGCATTTCTACTCAGCCGACTTTCACAGAAACTCAACCCGGACATCGTGTATCAAGCGCCGACACCGAGTGGCCTCAACAACGGCGCGCAATCCCTCCCCGACCCGTTCCTCCAGCCGCTGGCGACGAAGGGCTGGTGGGGCGTGGCGCTCTACGTGCTGCTGACGGTGCTCGCGATTCCCATCGGGGAAGAATACCTCTTCCGCGAGTGGACGTTTACCGCGCTGGCTCCATGGCTGAGCCAGACGCTCGGTACGTGGCTCGGAGTGCCGGCTCCTCCGGCGGCGATCGCGTGGGTCATCAGCGTCCCGCTCTACGTCCTGTTGCATCCCCTCATCAACTGGATCGCCACGCGACGAGTGAGGCGGATCGATGAGGCGGCGAAGGAGGTTGAGCACGCTCTCCACACGCTGGCCATGGCCCTTCGTGACAGCGGGTTGGCTCCGCACGATCAGCACGAGCCAAACTTCAAGCACACGTTCGATACCCTGCGAGGCCGCCTCTATCGTGGGGTCGAACCCGAACCGTGGTGGGTGACCGTCCTGCGCCTGCCGATTGCCGTGACCTTTACGCTTGCGTTCCTCGACGGAGGTGTTGCCAGCAGCGTGTTGCCTCACATCGCCTGGAACATGATGGCCGTCGCTGTCCCGTTCCTCGAACGCCTCCGGCCGGACGATCCCTCGATCTCCTCGCCGCGCCGGCTCCTCGTCCCGATGTCGCTGCTTCCACTCGTGAAGCCCAGCGGGGAGTTCAGCGACGGGCAGCTCCTGACGGCCCTCCAGCAGCAAGACGGGCATCTCGCGCGAACCGCGAGGAACCTGAGGATCAGTGTGTGGAAATTGAACAATCTCCTTGCGGAGCGTCGGTTGGTTGAGCGACGCAAGACGATCCTGCTGGAGGTCCTTCGGCGTCGGTTGGAGGGTCTTCGCACGCAGCCGCCGCGCCGTCAGTACCGCACGCTGGCGTCTGTCTTGCTCGACCGGTGGCACACCGATGAGGAGCGAGCGCTGGTTGCGGCGGCTTGGGAACGTCTCGTTCAACATGCGGTGGATCGCACTGGAGGGAACCCCCGCGCAGTGGCCTCGCGGTTTGGTTTTCGATGGTTTACGAAGTTGGCTCGCGAGTTGACACGGAGAGGACTCGCCGACCGTCTGCGACCGATCCTGCTGAAGGGAGCGCTGGCCTCTCTGGATCAGGCGAGCCGAGAGCCGAGGCTCTCGGTTCGTCATGCTCGCTTGCGAGCGCTGGCCGATACCGAGTGGCTGGGAGATGCATTCCGTCAGGCCGTGGCGCGGGTCCACGCCCAGACCATCCAGCAGGCGTACACGGAGGCTCGCGGCGATCGCGCTCGGGCGGCAACAGCGCTGGGGATCAGTCGCAACCGCCTCGATGACTGGGCCACGAAATTCAACCTCCCGCTGGCGAGCGACGCGGAGCTGCTGGTCGCCTACCAGGAGATCGTGACGCGTCCGCTTCGGACTCGAGACACTCCGCCACTGACCCGCCTCGCGCAGCGCTTTTCAATGACGAGAGATCGTCTCGTGGCTCGCTTGCTGCGACTGAGCGCGCAGGGCAGCCGCGTGGGGCTTCCGGCGCTGCCGGTTCCTCAACCGCGCGCGGGGGCGCACCTCGCAGCGTCGTCTCGAGGGGTGGCGCGCCGGTACCGAAGCTGGCTTGCGCTCGGCGAGCTGCACCGGCTCACCGGCGATCTCGGTGGACTCCAGTTGCCTGCGCGACCTGACGATGGCCTGTGGTTTCCACACGAGCTCGTGCTGCAGGTGACATCCCGTCCGAGGGAACAACGGCCCTTCGTCATCTTGGAGTCGGCCCGACGTGACGATGGCACCCGGATCCATCGTGTCATCATCAACACCGACCAGGCCGCGAGCCTCCGAATCCGCACGCTCATCGAGGCGATCGAACAACACATCATCAACGCGGATCGCCCTCCTGGCACGAGGCTGCTGTCCACCGATCCCTGGCAGGCGGTCAAGTGGACCTATCTGCGCACCAAGACGGCGGCGAACTCCTCCGGTTCCTCCGCCAAACCTGGGCTTACGGTCACGGGCACGTTGAGCGACATCACCGGCGTGAGCGGCCCGGTTGTTTCGTTCCCTGCGAGCTCGACGCACGAACTCTTTCAAGGCATCGTGGCATGGAGGAGTCAAGGGCGGCTTCCCCCATGGCTGAAGGTGGTTCCTGTTTCGGAGTCCAAGCTTACGGTAGGCCTGAAGCGGAATAGCCAAGCCTACGTGCCTCTCTTCACCGGCAATCCGTTCAAAGATCCTGCTGCCTTCGCCGCGGCCCTGAACGCGGCACAGACGCCTCCGACAGACAGGACCAGCCGAGACCGCGCGACCTCGCCGATGAAGATGAGGCCTGCTCGAGGGTTCGCTCTCCTGCTGTCGCTGCTGGGCCTTATCGCGTTGGTGAGCGTGGTTGGAGGGATCGTGGGACCATGGCTTCAGCCGGCGGCCGCGGCGCTGTCGGATGGGACGCGGCTGATGGCGGAGCTCGGCGTCGGGGGGCTGGTCGGATGGCTCGTGTGGCGGGAGCATCGACTGCTCAGGTGGGGGTCGAGACGAGCGACTGCGCTGCGAGCGGGAAGTCTTGGTGGTGGCGCACGGGCTGATCCGTCAGTGAACCCTGAGCCTAAGCCGGTTGTCTCGTCAGGCGTGGTCACCAAGCGGGAGATCAAGACTTACGTCCGGGCCGTCGGCGCGCGGCTGCGGGCGATCCGACAAGCGGTGACCCTGACCCAGGGAGCGTTGGCGGGGCAAAGCGGTTTGCACCCTAGTCATCTCTCGCTCATAGAGAACGGCCGGACGGAGGCTTTCTTGTCGACGTGGCAGCAGCTCGCACAGGCATTGCGCATCCCGCTGGGGGAGCTGCTGGACACTGGTCGCGCGCGACCTACTCCGCACGCTTCCGCGCCTCAGCAGCCTACCTTGTGGGAGCTTGGCCGCAACCTTAAGTTCTTGAGGGAGAAGAACCGCGTCACTGTCAGCACCGGGTCTCAACGGGGTGGGTACCGAACTAGGAATACTTTTTATCGAGCGAGGACGTCTCTACTGAACGAGGGGCACGATATGCGCGTTTCCACCCTCTATCGCGTGGCGCGGGCCATCGGCGTGACCATCGCTGAGCTCTGCTCGCCGCCTGCCGCAACACAGCATCGGGATGTCACGGAGATCCAGGGATATCGGAAACAGATCCTATCCTTTACTCCGGAAGAAACCGCGGTCAAGGACGCGCTCGCGGGCCGGTCCCAGGATGCCGGCGCACAGCAGCTTCGTGACGCCTTTGCCAGGTTGCAGCGCCATCGGCCCGCCCTGGCCACGATTCTGAGCCGGTATCTCGGACTCCCTCCGCTGGAGAGCGACTGGAGCTTGAAGGCGATTGGCAAGGCCGGGAGCACGAGCCGTCAGACGATAGCGGTGTACAAAGATCAAGCCATCATGATGCTGCGGAACCCCACGATCTTCGACCGGCTTGAGGCGCTGCAAGGGATGCCCGATCGGGTGCGGCAACGGCTGGAGGGGCTTGGCAAGCCGGTGGCTCAGTTGGCAGCTGGGAATCGCTCGCTCCAAGTTGCATTGTTGGTGTTGGAGGACGGTCAACCGCGGAACCTGCATCGTCAGACGCTGATCGAGCTCGCCGACACGCTGCAGACCAACATGACCTGGCTCGTGCTGCGCGAAGGAAATCCTGCGCGACGCCCGCGAGTGACCGGCGAGCCGTTCGAGAGCCGCCTGCGCCGATTACGGACGAAGAAAGGATTGTCTGAGGCGGACCTCGGAAAAGCCCTGGGTAAGTCATCCAGTCTGATCATGGAATATGAAGACGGGAGGATGGCTCCGAGCCTCAACTACCTCGTTGAACTGGCGTGGGCGCTGGACGTTTCGGTTGGTGAGCTGGCCGCCGGCGACCAAGAGGCATCAGACCCCCAGGTCGAAGCCCAGACGCCGCCGCATGCCGGGAATGGCCTCGCCCAGGAATCGCCGAAGCCGTCGGCATCGTCGCCGTCGCTCGGCCGAGGGATGCGGCGGGCGCAGGATGACGCGAGATGGACGGCTGACCAGACGGCAAAGCGCCTGGGCGAAATGATCCGCGCTGCCAAGGAGAGGCGAGGCCTGACTGGGCTGCAGGTGGCCGATGCCATCGGGGTCCATTCCACGACCTTCTCTCAGTGGGAACGCGGCGTCTGGTTTCCTGACGCGTCCTTCGTCGGCCCCCTCGCACGCCTCTTGCGTCTCAACCCGACCGAGTTGGCCGAGCTCATCGTGCGCGGCAAACATGGCCTGGAGCTCTCCGACCCGCTTCAGCCGCGCGCCCTCCTCATGAAGGCCCGCTACCTGAAGGGTTGGACGCTCGAGGAGTTGGCTCGCAAGACAGGCCTCAGTCTGTCGTATCTCTCTCGGCTGGAGAAGGGAACCCGGCCAATCACACCCAAGCTCAGCGTACGGCTCGGCAAGGCGTTGGAGTTCGACGGCAAGACGCTCATTCACCAGGATCATCCACGCGCCACGTCGCCGATCGGCCGGCGGGGCGGGGTGGCGGGAGGCACCGCGACGTTTGCGGAGGCGGTCATGGGCGCGACCAGAACGCTCGGTCCAGCGGAGACGGAACGGCCCGATGATCGCTGGCTTGTGGGGGTTGTCTCGCCCATCGTCAGCCGGGTTAGCCGGTCGGTGTGCGCGTCCTGCAACTGGGCGGGCGTGCGCCTGAAGGTCGTGGAAGACAACGACCGGCTGATGCACGCCGCAGGCGAGGCGAGGACGATCCTCATCGATCGGGATATCGTGATGCGGTTCAACGCCGATCAGGTCAACCTGCAGCATCAGCTGGAGTTGGGGCGGCGGCAGCAGGATACCTCGATGATTACACTGAAGTTGTTGCAGTCTGGCGCGAGGGAGCTCGTGGAGCAGGTAACGGCCGTCCTGATCAACGAGGCGCTGGGGGATGTCCCGCGCGCCGCGCAGCTGCTCAATGGCTGGCCGATGAACGCTGGGGATCGCGCGTGGGTGATGCGCGCGATCACGGAGCTCCAGCCGACGGTGGCGTTGGTGGTGATGGAGCTGGAGCATGAGCTGCGCCACATCCTGAGCGCGAAATCCCGTCCGACGCGCGGGCCGCCGGAGCGGCAACTGATCGAGGAGCTGCTCATTAGCCTCCTTGAGATCGACCGGTTCCTCAGCTACCCGCCGTTCGTCCGCGAGCGCATCCTCGCGTTCCTCGCCTCCGACACGAACAAGTACGACCCCGCGAAGTACGGCGAGCGCGTCCTGCGCCCGGCGCACGAGGCGGCGCTCGGGCAGACCGAGGCGTCGCTGGCGCGCCTCATCGGCCTCGAGGCGTCGCTGCCGCGCCTCGTGGAATTCCTTGACGCGAAGGACCGCCTCAGTCGCATCCCCCCCGAGGCGATCCGCTATTTCGTGGCCTCGCTTGCCCTCAACGAATCAACCGCACAGCGGCAACTGCTGTGGCTGTACCTCCATGACCTCTCGCTGGCGCTCAAGCGAGGAACCGATATGTCGTACCACGACTTCATGATGGCGGAGGCGGCTCGCATGGAGCAGGACCTCACGACTCATCCCTGGCCGGCCTCGACGATCTATCTGTCGAAGGCGCTCCAGGCGGCGCAGCAGCGAGCGATTGCCGCCCCGTCAGAATCGGCAGCGCCCATCGCATCGCCGCCGCTGCCGATCGAGGTGGAGCCCTACGAGCCGAATGGCACAAGGGAGCGGGTTCACAATAGCCAATATCCCATTCCATGGGCTGGTTACGCTCCCGAGACGCTCGCGAAATCGTGGGACTTAGTGCAGGAGCTCTGCAAGCGGTACCCCATCTTCATGGCAGATATCCCGCTGTTTGCGGATCTGATGCAAACCATCATGCGGCTCGAAATTGCGATGACCCTTGGGCCGAGCGGAACGGGCAAGCTAAACAAACAGGTCGTGGTCCCGCGTCTGCAAACGGTCCTGAATCCAGATACAAGCCGATGGGCAACACTCTGGAAGGATGTCGCCTTCGCTGCTGGCGCTTCGGCGAAACAACATGATCGGAAACGGCTGCGGTGGTTGTATGAACGGCGGCTGGTCGAGGCGTGGAACGAGTTCAAGACGGAATGGGTCGAGGCGAAACGATGGGCTGGTGAGAAGCTTGAGCCTGAAAGGCTGCGTAGGGCGATCGCGGGCCTTGAGGCGCTGCTCCACGACCGCGTCGAGCAGGCGCTGCGCCTGACCGTCGTGCGGGACGACGCGCAACCGCACCGGCCACCCTTCGATGAGCCGACGTTGGACGACTTCACCCGGCTGGCGGTGGCGCTCGCAGGCGCGGAGCAGGCGCCTGAGATCGCGGCGGCCATCCGAGGGCTCGGCGCGACGCAGCCAGCGCTCATCGATGAGACGATCTACACGAGTGTGATTCCGATGCTGGTGCACATCGCCTGGGAGCGTGCCGGGCGCATCGGCAAGAGCACCGACGAGGAGCTGCGTGCCGATCAGGTGCAGGCGCTTGACTCGGATCCGCGCACCGGGCTGCTCGGCGCGTTCTGGCGCGATCTGGCGCTGGCCCGCGGCGGGCTGCATCACGTGGAGCGCGCGGCGCGGGCATTGTTCCGTTTCGTCCCGAAGGCCTCACCCGCGCCCATCGAGGAGCGGCTCGCGGAAGCGATCGCGCGGCATCCGGATTTGCTCGCCGTGGCGGCGCAGGACGTTCGATGGCTGAGGCTGTCGGACGTTCGCTTGGCCGCGGCGTGGCTCCGGTTCCGCGCGGGATGGACGGCGCTCGTGGGCGAGCGCTCAGCGCTGGCGCTGGATGAGTTTGCCGCGCCGTTTCAGACGCTGCGACGCGAGCTTGCGCTCGACGTCGCCGAGGCGCTCAACGATTCCGACTGGCCCGGCCACGACGGCAGGACCCCGCCACAGACACAGCCGCGGTGGATGAGCTATCTCGTCGGTCTCGTCGCATGGGTAGGGGTCTCCGCGCTGTTGCTGTTCAGCCCGATGGGGGTGTCCCGGAGCGACGCGAAGGAGACGCGACCGAAGGTGACGATCGAGCAGCTCGAGCGTCCCGGCTCCGCCGAAGTCAACCGCCTGATCGCGAAGGTCAAGGCGAAGGCTGCGCGCGAAGCGATTGAGCGCGCCGCGATCGAGCTGGACGAAGATGCGATTCCTGAGGCCGTGACGCGGCTGACGGCGCTACTGCGCGACCATCCCAATACCGTCGTGCGGAGCTTGGCGGCTGCGGCGCTGGGCGAGCTCGATGACACATCCGCGATGCCCGCCCTCATGGATGCCCTTGACGATCCCGATCGCGACGTCCGCGGGTTTGCGGCGATGGCGCTGATGGCGCTCGCCGATGCGTCGGATCTGCCGGCGCTGAGAACGCTGCTGAGGCACGCCGATCCGACGGTGCGCACCGAGGCGATCTACGTGATTGGCGGGGTCGCGGGCGATTGGGAGGTGGTCGATCGGGCGCTCCTGCACGAGATGCTGCGCATCCTCACGGATGCGAAAGAGCCTGCCGAGGCGCGCGTGGCGGCGGCGCTTGCGCTGGCCAACATGGCGCCCCCCGCTGATTTGCTTCGCAAATCAACGCCGCGGGGGCTGGCGCCTCACGACGATCGCGAGATCGTGGCGGCGCTGCGGAAGCTGTTGCGCGATCAGACGCTGCCCCCCGACGTGCGTTCCGCCGTCAAGAAGGCGCTGGAACATCTGAAGCAGAAGGCCAAGAAGACCGCGTCGACTGGCAGCCTGCTGTTGGCGGGGATGACCGGAGTGGCTGGCAAGCGGCGCTCGCGGAAAAACGAGACGCCCGCCAAACCTGCCGTCGATGAGAGCCGCAGCGCCCTGCCGCAGCTGTTGGAGTGGGCTAAGCAGCAGCGACAACAAGCCGAGGAGCATCGGCGATTGCAGGAGATGGATCGTGCGAGCGACGAGGCGTTAGTGTCATCGCTGAACGATTCGGCATGGTCAACGCGGATGCGGGCGGCAAACCTGCTGGGTGAGCGGCGCGTGGAAGCTGCAGTGGGGGCGTTGATCGCCCATGTGGATGACCTCAAAGAACCCAATGCCGCGGTTCGCGAAGCGGCCGCCGAGGCGTTGGGATGGATCGGTGACCAAAACCAAGCGGCGCGCGATGCCCTCTCTCAGGTGAAGTTCATGGACAGCAACAATCATGTGGCGCTGGTGGCAGGTAACGCGTTCGATCGCCTGAAGCGACGAGAAAACACCGTGGGTTCAGGAGGTGCGTCGCGCCTCCTCGGCCTGCTCGCGTTCCTGAGCATCGCGGCGCTGCCGGCCCTCGCGCACGCGATGGGGATGGGCGGGTCTGGGGAGACGGCGATGGCCGGCGTCGGGCTGTTCGGGCTCTTCACCGGGGTGCGCCTGGCGCCGAGCCAGACCGACGACGGCGGCGGGGGCGGAGCGTCCTCATCGACCAGTTTCCGCAGAGCAACACATCGAAGGGAGCTGGCTGAGCTTCGTCACGCTCTGGAGTCTTTCCGGAATGGCGGAGGCGACCTCTCTGCGCTCAGCCAAGCTGTCCGTCTCAGTAAGGGGACGATCTCTCACATCTTGCATGGTCATACCGGAGCCAGTCCAGCCTCACGATCCGCGCTGCTGGAGGCGATGGAGCGGTTACGACCGTTGCTTCCGCCTCTGCCTCCGCAGCGACTCCCGCTTGATCGGCCGACGTTCCTTGCGTTGTTAGACCAGCTCATTGATGAGGTGGAGGCGCAGGCGGATGACCCGCAGCGAAGCGCCGATCGCCTGGGGATCTTGAGGCAGATCAAAAGCAAGCTGGGTCCAGTGGTGAATCTTGACGTGGAGCAGGTGCTCTCCGACCTGCAGTCTTTCCAAGATCATGAGGGGCTACAGGGACGGGCCGCGGAGCTCCTGGCGCAACTGTTGGGCGGACAACCAATTCCACCCCCGTCGTCCAGCACAGCCAAGCCACAGTTTCGCCTCAATAGGATACCGATCGGCTTCTCCATCTTCCTGCTGCTTGGCCTCTGGCTCGGAGGGGAGATCGTGGCGCACGCGATGGGGCTTCCGAGTGCGGAGTTCGGAGTGCGGAGTGCGGAATGGGCGGCCGCCGGCTTCGGCGTGTTCGGATTCATCACCGGGGTGCGCCTGGCAGCAGACCCGACCCAAGAGCCGAGTGACACCTATCGACGGCAGCTTGCGCAACTCGCCTCCGCCGCCTTGCTGCGACTGACCGATCCGGATTGGGCTGCGCGGCATCCCGCCGATCCGGTTGATGCGCTGGCGAAGGAGTTGGCAACGGACATTCAACGCAGCGCCGACGCGCCTCAACTCATCCAGGCATTGGATCAGTGGACTCGTCCGTCGGTGGCGACCGCCGCCAGCGGATTCTTGGGGGACGACGATCCTGTGGCTCATCTCTTGACCAGAACGGCCCAGCGCATCCGAAGCGCAAGCGGAGGAATGAGCCGTCGGGGCTTCTTGGAGGGACTGCTGCGTGGCGCCGCTGCGACGACCGTGTCGTTTGTGCTCCCTCCGCCGGTCGTCGAGGTGCTGAAGCAATTGGAAGCCAGCCGTCAACCAGGGACGAACGTCATCGCTGAGGTGATACGCCTCTTGGGCGACACTTGGGAAGCTGTGAAGAAGGCCTCGGGTGGGAAGATCGTGCCGGATGCCCCCTACGACAAGCTGTCAGATCCTCGGGCAAGGTTAGGGGGGCGGGAACTCGCGAGCAGACGACTCAATGTTCTCTGGGCCATCGGCTTCAATAACGAAATGGCGTCGCGGAGTCTGCATGGTCCCGCGTATTCATCACGAGAGCTGAGACGCATCGCTTCTCGATTGGCTGGGTATCGAGCCGAGGTGGTGTCGATGGTGCGATACGTTCCCACCCTGTCTTCCGAGGTGGCACAAGCCATTGATCGGTTACCAGGCGATGCGGCGCAGGGTGCGTTAGAGGCGTTGCAGGACCACAACCCGACCGTGATGCGTCGGCTGACGGGGGAGTTCGCCGACCAACGAACCGCGGCGCAGAACCGGTTGACTCAGGTGGCGCAAGCGCTGCAGGCTCAAGACCGAGAAGTGAAGAGGCTACGCGAACAGGAAGCGACCCTGCAAACCCAGGTCCCGTGGAGCCCCACGGGCACAGCCCGTGGCACCCTCGATGACGCCCCGTCTGGGGCGACATCCCGCCCACCGCTTCGTTTGAGTACGGCCGACGGGCCCACGGCCAAAGGCCGTGGCCCGATGGCGGGGTCGGACGCGACACCGACTGAACCTGGCGTGGTTGAAGCTCGCCAACAGGCATTGGCGCGCGTGCAACAGCAGCTCGAAGCGGGGACGGCGCAGATGGCCCGTCTTACCAAAGAGCAGGCCGCGCTCACCGCCCAGATCGGAAATCTTGCCACCGTTGCCGCAGAGCTGGAGCAGCAGCTTCAGCAGCTGCAAGGCGTGGAAGCGATTCTTCGCAGCGCCCCTGCGACTGACCCAAGCGGCGGCCTCTGGTTCATCCGTCCGGCGTATCGGCCTTGGGCATGGGTGGTGGAGACGGCGGTTTCATTCGGGGTCGCGGTCCTCAGCGTCTTCAGTCTGCATCATCTCCTGCCGGAGCATGCGCTCGGCCTCGAGGGGC
This sequence comes from Candidatus Aquivivens invisus, assembly GCA_001804415.1. GTDB lineage: Bacteria > Omnitrophota > Gorgyraeia > Aquiviventales > Aquiviventaceae > Aquivivens > Aquivivens invisus. The sequence continues at coordinate 1,948 of MHGA01000025.1, read as the reverse complement.
TGGCGTGGTGGCTGGCGCCGGTGACCTTCTGGGCGGGGCATCGGCTCTTCAATCCAACGGCCTTAAAGGATCCGGCGGTTGATGAGTTGTTGTTCCTCAAGCAACTCGTCGCAGCCTTCGGAATGTCGCTCACCCTGCTCCATGCGCCCTGGGAGGCGTTCCTCTTCTTCCTGGGGCCGTGGATGGCAGGTCTGGCTTTGGCGCATCGCGAGTTGAACGCCACGCGCGCGTTTGCCGATCACGCGTTTGCCGATCAGTGGATGGAGCAATGGCAACGGTCGATCAGGCGCGGGAGGCCGTCCTTGGTGCTCAGTGATCTTCGCGCGTTGGTTCACGAGGGACGATCCTGGGTGATCAGAGACCTGGCGGCCCGTCGGCAAGAAGAGTGGTCGCGGCTTCGAACGTTCATCGGCTCTGAGGCGTTCGACGCTGCCATTCAAGGGAAGCCAAGAATGCCAAGTTCCATCTGGATGCCGCCGCCGTCAAAGCGCTGGCTGGTGTTCTTCGCAGTCCTCTTCGTCGGGGTGCTCGCGGCGTGGGCGTTCGGATTCGATTCGACCTCAAGTCTCACGCCTCATGCCTCACGCCTCTCGACGCTGGCGATGGTGGGACTCGGGGTGACTGCGGGGTTGCTCGGCGGATTCGGCCTCGTACTGGCAGCGCTTGGCAGCGAGGGGGGCGGCGGTCCGTTGGACGAGGCTGGTGGGGCGGCGTCTGAGCCTCAACGTCCTCCACAGCCAGGGGGAGGATCGCACGCGCAAGCGGCGCTGAACCACCTCGCGACCGTGTTGGGGCTCTCAACCGATCAGCTCCTTACGGACGGGGTTGCTGCGCTTTCGCGCCTGAGGCTCGCGAACAAGACCGAGGCGTTGGAGGATGTCTGGAGCGCCTGCCTCAACGTGCTGCGGGGCGAAGGAGTCGCGTCCCAGGCAACTTCTCATCGCTATGTCGCCGCGAAGCTGCTGTTCGAGATCCCGCGTCAGATTCGCCGCGCCCATGCTGAGCCGTGGAGCGCGGTCAAGGATGAGGTGCTGCGGCTCGTTGTATCACCCAGGGCGCAACGCGCCGCACGAGCCGTGGCTCCTGGCGTTGAGGAGCGCCAACCAGTGCGTTCACCACAGAAAACGAATCCGGAAACGCCGCCCACGCCAACGCCGGCACCCGGAACGCCATCTGAGCCGCCCGTCACCCCTTCACCGGCCGCGCCGCGTGCATCCTCTTCCTCTTCATCGGAGCCGCGACCTGCAGGGTCGGCGGCCGCCCAGCGAGCGAGCGAGAGCCAGGCTTCGGTTCGAGGGAGCGATCGGCCAGAGCGTCCCGCCGCAGGCGTTAGCTCGGCGGCGTCGCTTCGGCGCCGCGTCGAAGCGGACCTATGGGCGGCGGCGCGGCCACACCATATGGATCCCCGGCCGCTCATCAGGCTGGCCGAGCAGCTGGTCGGTGATGCGGCGGAGGCGCATGCCCGGCTGGCGGTCGAGGAGGAGTGGATTTCGCCGGATAAAAGCCTGTCAGCGACAG
>MHGA01000025.1:0-402 GCA_001804415.1 Candidatus Aquivivens invisus | reverse complement strand
GGCGATGCTCAGACTTCAGGCTGTGCTACGCAGCGGGGTGCCGTCATCGGTCACTAAGCAGACGCAGCGGTGGCTGATGATCCGCGCGATCGATCAACTGCATCGGGCGCTGGAACGGAATCCCTTACGGCCGGATGAGGAGGAAGCGCGCGCGGCCGATGAATCAACACGCACCAATGACGGGGTCGCAGCGCCTTCGGAAGACGACGATGATACCGACGAATCGCCAAGCGCCGGGTCGTGGTGGCCGGAGAATCGGTTCTACACGCGGTGGGTTGCGGGAACCATCGAGACGCTTCTGCCGCTTGGGATCGGCGGCGGGCTCGCGTGGGGGCTGATGCGCATGCTCTTCAGCGATGTCCCGGCGATCGCGTGGACAAACCCTGGCGATCCGACGCTGGT
>MHGA01000024.1 GCA_001804415.1 Candidatus Aquivivens invisus | reverse complement strand
AAGCCAGGGACAAGCGACAAGCGACAAGCGACAAGAGAAAGCCGAAGAAACGGCAGGAAAGAGCGGGGGCAAAGAGAATATCGTCGACGCCGACTTCAAAGTGGAAGACGACAAGTGACGCCGGTGACGAAGCGGGATTATTACGAGATTCTGGGGGTGGAGCGCAACGCCTCGGTGGACGTGATCAAGAAGGCGTACCGGGCGCTGGCCATGAAGCATCACCCGGATCGCGTGCCCGCCGAGCACAAGAAAGACGCCGAGGAGAAATTCAAGGAGCTCTCCGAGGCGTATGCCGTCCTCTCGGATCCGCAGAAGCGGCAGGTCTACGACCAGTACGGCCACGCCGGGTTCGATCAGCGCTACTCCACGGAGGACATCTTCCGGGGCGCGGATTTCGCCAGCATCTTCGAGGATCTGGGATTCGGCGGGGGCGGGTCGATCTTTGAGCAGCTCTTCGGCGGCGCCTTCGATCTCTTCGGCGGCGGGGGGACCCGGCGCAGCGGCCGCGGAGCGGATTTGGGCTATGAGCTGGAGATTGCCTTCGAGGAGGCGGCCAAGGGTCTGACGAAGACCGTAATGATTCCCCGTCGGGAAGTGTGCGCCGACTGCCGCGGCGAAGGCGGGGAGCGGATCAGCTGTTCGACGTGCCGGGGCGCCGGGCAGATCCGCCAATCGGCGGGCTTCATGGTGATCGCGCGCACCTGCCATGCCTGCGGCGGGCGGGGCAGCAGCCTCAAGAAAGCGTGCCCGCACTGCCGGGGCGAGGGCCGCGTGGCCGTTGAGCGCAAGATCCACGTGAAGATTCCCGCCGGCATCGAAGACGGCATGCGGCTGCGCCTCGCCGGGGAGGGCGAGGGCGGCACGCGGGGCCGCGGCGATCTCTACGTGTTGATCCGTGTTGCGCCGCATCCGGTGTTTCAACGCGAAGGCTCGCATCTCATCGTGGAGTATCCGGTGCATCTGCCGCAGGTGGCGTTGGGCGCGGAGGTCGAGGTGCCCTCGCTCAACGGGCGCGTGTCGATGAAGATTCCCGCCGGCACGCAAAGCGGGACGGTCTTTCGCATCCGGGGCAAAGGGCTTCCGGATGTGCATGGCGGTCGGGTGGGGGATCTGCTGGTGCGGGTCGTCGTCCAGACGCCCACGCGCCTGACGGGCCGGCAGCGGCAGCTCCTCGAAGAATTGACCAAAACGTTTGACGGGAGCGCGTAAGAAGATGCCGACGTATGAGTATGAGTGTCAGAAGTGCGGCAAGACGCACGAAGCGTTTCAATCGATCACGGCCAAGCCGCTGACGAAATGTCCTCGATCGAAGTGTGGAGGCCGGCTTAAGCGGCTGCTCGGTCGGGGCGGCGGCTTGCTGTTCAAAGGCTCCGGGTTCTATATCACCGACTACCGCAGCAAGAGCTACCACGAGGCCAAGAAAAAAGACCAGTCCTTCGGCGCGGCTCAGGACAAGCCAGCCTCCTCGACGACCGCCTCTTCCTGCAAGCCCTCCGGCTGTGACAAGCCCTCCTGTCCGTCGAAATAGTCCCCGCATCTGGTGGGCCGTCACCGGCGGCTACGCCGTCGCCATCGCCGTGCTGGCGGTGCTCCCGCCGACTCCCGGCATATCGGTGGGCTACCTTGACAAGCTGGCGCATCTTTGCGAGTATGCGCTGTTCGCGTGGTGCCTGCGGCGTGCGGCGCACGCCTCCGCCTTCAGCCGATCATCGGAACTTCTCCTTGCCCTGGGGTTCTCCATCGCCTATGGCGCGCTGTTGGAGGGGATACAAGGCGTGCTCGGCTACCGGTCCGCGGAGTGGGGCGACGTGATCGCCAACACCGTCGGCGCCGTCATCGGCACAGGGTTCGACAAAAAAGTTCGTTGAATGTGAACATGACACACACCTGAGGTTTTCGACAGAGCAGTTGAACCCATTCAGATGAAACAGCGGCTTGATCGGATCTTCGTCGAGCTGGGCCATCACCTGCCCTACACCCTCATCAGCTCCCTGATCGCGATGGGCGCGGTGTGGTATGTCGGCACGGCCAAGCCGGAGGCGCTCGCCGTCCAGGCGCACGGCTCCTTCCATCTCTTGCATCCCCTGCACGTGGCCCTCAGCGCGATTGCCACCACCTCGGTGTTCTGGCGCTACGAGCGCAAGTGGCTCAAGACGCTGCTCGTCGGCCTGTTGGGCACGCTCATTCCGTGCGGGTTCTCCGATTACATCTTCCCCTTTCTCGGCGGACGGATACTGGGGCAGGCGATGGAGCTGCACGTCTGCCTCATCGAGCACCCCACGCTGGTGGTCCCGTTTGCGGCGCTGGGCGTCGTCGGGGGGCTGCTGTTTGAAGAGCGGGTGGCGGGAGGCTCCGTGTTCTCGCATGGCGCGCATGTGTTTGTCAGCAGTTTGGCGTCGTTGCTCTATCTGGTCTCCTTCGGCTTCACGTCGTGGATGAGCGACATGCACCTGGTGTTCCCGGTGTTCCTGGTGGTGGTCGTGGCGGTCTGGATTCCGTGTTGTATCAGCGACATCGTCATCCCGGTGAGCGCCGCCCACAACCACTAGGAAACACAACCGACCTGTGAAATGTTAAATGTGTAATGTGTAAGGGAAACGTTAGGCGCCCGCCTCCCAAATTTTTTCCATTACACTTTACACATTTCACGTTACACAAACCTGTTGTTTGCCTTGTGTGATGGTGGCCATTGCGCCGTTTCAGGCCCTCCGGTATGACCTGGAGCGCGTGCGCTTAAGCGACGCGCTCTGCCCCCCGTACGATATCATCTCCGCCTCCGCTCGCGCGCAGCTGTGCGCGCGCTCCTCCTATAACTTCGTCCGATTGGAGCTCCCTGAGGAGGACGGTGATGCCGATCGCTACACCGCCGCGCGCCGCCTCTTGGAGTCATGGAGGCAGCAGCGCATCCTGGTGCAAGACGCGCAGCCGTCCATCTACCTGACCGAGCATGCCTTTCGCTGGGCCGGTCAGCGGTGGAGCCGCCTGGGCTGGATTTCGCTGCTGCGATTCACCCCGCCCCTCGCCGAAGGGACGTTGATCGATCAATCAAGTGGCGTTGGGCTGAAGCGCATTGATCGATCGTCGAATCGTCCACCGTTGGTTGCGCGAGGGGCGGGGTTCACCGGCTCGACGGCCGATCAGGTGCTGAGGCATGAGGCGACGTTCGACGCCCCGAAGGCCGACCGCGCCAAACTGCTCGAGACGGTCCGCGCGCAACTCAGCCCCATCTTCTGCATCGTGCCGGATGCGGATCATCAGGTGCAGGCGTTCTTGACGCGCTTGGCGCAGGCCGACCTCCCGACCGCGATGGCCGCCCTCGGCCCGTCCGATGGGCAAGAGACCGTCCGCCTGTGGCCGATCACCGATCCGCAGGCGATCGCCGGCCTTCAACAGCTCATCGCCCGCGGGCGCGCGCTGGTCGCCGACGGCCACCACCGGTTCGCGGTGGCCTGCTCGCACCGCCACCTGTGCGAGGGGGTGATGACCTATTTCGCCTGTTCGGATGACCCCGCCGTGCAGGTCCATCCCATCCATCGGGTGGTGCATGGGGCTGCCATCAACCCGGCCGCGTGGCAGGCTCATCTGCAAGAACTCTGTGACTGGGAACCGGCGGCGTCCGTGGAGGACGGTTGGCAGCGGCTGAGCCGTGCCGACGGGGTCGGGAGCTTCCTCTATTACACCCCACCGCAGGCGGCGGTGGTGCGGGTTCGGGGGGAGGTCCTGGCGCAGTTCGCTCGAGACACGTCGCTGCCCCAGCGTCTGGCGCAGCTGGATGTGACGATCCTGCACCATCTCCTGTTGCCTCGTCTGGCCGGCTCGGGGTTGCCGGTTGAGGCGGTGCGCTACACGCCGGATTTCCGCGAGGCCGTCCAGATGACTCAGGAGGCTCAGCTTGCGTGCGCGTGGGGGCTCCGCCCTCTTCCCCTTGGAACGGTGTTCGAGCTCGCCTCGCAGCAGCTCGCCCTGCCTCAGAAGTCCACCTATTTCTATCCCAAGGCACCTGCCGGGCTGGTCGTCTACTCCCTCGATTGACGGTCGTCGCCCGCCTGTGTTACGATACCCATTCACGCCATGAAGCTGTTCAGCCGACCACGCAGCGCGTTTTCTCGAAGGCCCAAGCGCGACATCCCGGCAGGGTTGTGGAGTAAGTGCGAGGGGTGCTCGCAGCTGCTCTACCATAAGGCGCTCGAGGAGAATTTGAAGGTCTGCTCGAAGTGCGAGTTCCATTTTCCCCTCACCGCCGCCGAGCGCCTGGGGCTGTTGATCGATGCGGGCACCTTCGAGGAGTGGGACGCCGACCTCGGCCCCGCCGATCCGCTGAACTTCCAGGGCCCCAGGGCCTATCGCGAGAAGCTGAAAGAGGATCAGCAGCTCTGCCAGATGCGCGATGCCTGCCTGACCGGGACCGGCACCCTCGACGGTCGTCCCATCGTCTTCGGCACGACCGACTCGCGCTTCATGATGGGGTCGATGGGCTCCGTCGTGGGCGAGCGGTTGACGCGGGCCATTGAGCGGGCCGTTGAGCTGAAGCGTCCGGTCGTGATCGTCTCGGGCTCAGGCGGCGGGGCGCGCATGCAGGAGGGATTGATCAGCCTCATGCAGTTGGCCAAAACCGCAAGCAGCCTGATGAAGCTGGACGAGGCCGGCGGGATGTTCATCTCGGTCCTCACCCATCCGACCATGGCGGGGGTCCTGGCCAGCTTCGCGGCGCTGGGCGATCTGATCCTGGCGGAGCCGAAGGCGTTGATCGGCTTCACCGGGCCGCGGGTCATCGAACAGACGATTCGGCAGAAGCTCCCCGAGGGGTTTCAGCGGTCCGAGTTCCTCTTGGAGCACGGGCTGATCGACCTCATCGTGCATCGCCGACACCTCAAAGCGGTCCTGGCGCGCTGCCTCGGCTACCTCACCTGATGGCCCAGGTCAGTCTTCGCCACATCTCAAAAATCTACCCCGGCGACGTCGTCGCGGTCAAGGAGGCGAATCTCGGGGTGGAGAGCCGCGAATTCCTCGTGATCGTGGGCCCCTCCGGGTGCGGGAAATCCACCCTCTTGCGCATGATCGCCGGACTGGAGGATGTCTCCACCGGAGAGGTGTGGATCGGCAACAAGCTCGTCAATCTGGTGCCTCCCAAAGACCGCGATATCGCGATGGTCTTCCAGAACTACGCGCTCTATCCCCACATGACCGTCTTTGAGAACATGGCCTTCGGCTTGAAGCTGCGGGGCTTTCCTCGTCGCGAGATCGCCACCCGCGTCCGGGAGGCGGCGCAGATTCTGGGGATCGAACCGCTCTTGCAGCGCAAGCCCAAGGAGCTCTCCGGCGGGGAACGGCAGCGCGTGGCGGTGGGGCGGGCCATCGTGCGCAAGCCGGTCGTGTTCCTGTTCGATGAGCCGCTGTCCAACCTCGACGCCAAAATGCGGGTGCAGATGCGCACCGAGATCCGCAAGCTCCACCTGCGCCTGCAGACGACGATGGTCTACGTCACCCACGACCAAACCGAGGCGATGACCATGGGCGACCGGATCGTGGTGATGAATCAAGGGTTGATTCAGCAAGTGGCCGATCCCATCACCATCTATGAGCATCCGGCCAATCGGTTTGTGGCCAGCTTCATCGGGTCGCCCCAGATGAATTTCCTCACAGGCGCCATCCAGCAGCATGACGGGCAGCTCTTCTTTCATGAAGGCGCGTTCCGGGTGCGGATCGTCGATGACATGGCGCCCCACTTGGCGGCCTATGAAGGCAAGGAGGCGATCTTCGGCATCCGTCCTGAGGATCTCTACGACAAGCTCTTCGTGGCCGAGGCTCCCGTCGAGAGCACCGCCACGGCGACCGTGGAAGTTGTGGAGCCGATGGGCTCCGAGGTCTACCTGCACCTGAAGGTCGGCCGCCATCCCGTGATCGCTCGGGTGGGTCCGCAGGCCCGTCCGGAAATCAACCAGGATATGGATATCGTCTTCGACATGGGCAAGGCGCATTTCTTCGACCCGCAGACTGAACAAGCGATCGTCTGATCGCCTCCAGCTCCTTACACCGACACACCATGATGGCGACGCGGGGTCTGTCCACGAGAGCGACGACCTTGATCGCGGTGAAATGGGCCACCGTGATCCTCTGGGTGGTCGTCTCGGGACTCAGCCTTGCGGCGTTGCTGGCTCCGACCCCTCCCGATCTCGTCACACTCCACGGCCTGACGATCGCCTTGATCGCCCTCACCGTTTCCAGTTGGTTGCTGGTGGCCTTCTCGCTGGCGATGGTCTTCAGCGCCGCCGCAGGGCTGCTCAGCCTCTGGATGCTCAGCGCCTCCCACGGGGCCCCGCTGCTCTGGACGGATGTGCTCGCGCTGGTCGTCTTGAACGGTCTGGCCGGGATGCGGCAACACCGGCTTCAGCGCCGGATGCATCGTCTCAAGCAGCAAGTCAATGATGTGAGCGAGGGCGTCTCGCTGCACGCGCAAGAGCTTCGCCAAGCACAGCAGAGCCACGAAGCCCTCACGTACAAGCTGGCGAGATACCAACGGTTGCACGCCGTCGCCGAACAGTTGGTCCGCCTGGTGGAGTTGGAGACCATCGCCCAGTTGGCGGTCGAGCAGGCGTTTGCGCTGATCGGGAAGTCCGAGGCGTGCCTGCTGCTGCTGGCGGACAAGCCCCGCCCTACGGGTGGGTACCACCAGGCGCTGGCCCTCCGCGCCTCGAAGCGCGGCGAAGGGCTGTCGCCGATCCAGATGAAGCTGGGCGATCAATTTGATCACTATGTGGTGCGCACCCAGCGGCCGCTGCTCGTCAATGACGTCCGTCGGGATTTCCGGTTCACCGCCTCGGCGGCCACGGATCGGCCGATCAGCTCGGTCATCGCCTGTCCCATCACGATCGGCGAGACGGTCGAAGGGGTCCTGCGGCTCGACAGCGTTCGCCCGCAGGCCTACACGCAGGATGACCTCAGGTTTCTCGACATCCTGCTCGATCTCCTCAACACGGCCCTGGCGAATGCCAGGCTCTTTGCCCAGACCCAGCAGCTGGCGATCACAGACGGCTTGACCGACCTCTACCGCCGGCAACCGTTCCTGGAGCAGCTCGCCCGCGAAGTGGCGCGGGCGAGCCGCAGTCGAGAGTCCTTGGCGGTGATGATGCTCGACATCGATCACTTCAAGCGCTACAACGACACGTATGGTCACAGCGCCGGCGACCTCATCCTGAAGGCGGTCGCCTCCCTCATGCGCAAGACCATCCCTCCGGATGGCATCTGCGCGCGGTATGGAGGAGAGGAATTCGCGATCGTGTTGCCGAAGGCCTCCAAGGCGGTCGGAACCGAGATCGCCGATCGCCTTCGCCAGTCGGTGGAAGCCCATGTCCGGCCCATGGGCAATGGCCAGCGTGACGCGGTGACGGTGTCCGTGGGGGTGGCGACCTTCCCCGAGGATGCGCAGTCCGACCTGGAGCTCATCCGGCGCTCTGACCAGCGGCTCTACCACGCGAAACGTTCCGGGAGAAACCAAGTGTGCTCGACATGATGAGCTGTCAGCAGTCAGCAATCAGCAGTCAGCAAGAACGCCAATGATCTTAAGCTGATTGCCGATTGCTCATGAACGAATTTTCCTGATGCTTATCCTCGCGCTGTGGATGCTGGCGGTGCTCTCCGGGCTGTTGTGGAGGCGGGGGCCGACCATCCTGTTGAGCGCCGCGGTGGTGATCCTGTGGGGGATCGGTTCACCGTCGCATCTGAGGTCCCCGAGCGGATGGGTTCACCTGATCGTGTTGGGTGCCACCCCGGCGTGGCTGTTCGCGCTTCGCGCGCGCTTTGACAAGCGGCTGAAACGCTTGTTGAACGCCGAGGCGATGCACCTCAGCCGGTTGAAAATCCACCGGCAGGAGCTCCTCGAGCTGCGAGCCGCCACGAGTCAGCTGGAGTCCCAGATTGCGCAGATCACCGATCTCTACCATGTGACGAAGCAGACGTCGAAAGCCCTCCATGCGGATGAGCTCTTTCGCCGGTCGCTTGAGATCCTGCCGCGCTTGCTGACGGCGCGGGGGCTGCGCCTGATTGACTGTGGGGGGACGCCTGAGAATCCTCTGGTGTTTCGAGCCTCGCGGCAAGGTCATCAGCCGTTGGTGGTGGACGCTCCAGGCCCCTTGGTTCCCTTTGAGCGAAATATCCTGCAGGAGGTTCAGCGCAACGCCCAACCGGGTTGCGCTACCCGAAACCACCAAGACGAGCGGTGTCCCGCGGAGCTGTCCAACGTGGCGTGGGCGCCCCTGTGGAGCGAGCAGCGTCCCACCGGCGTGCTCGTGGCTGACGAGCTGCCCAGCGATCAGGCGCCGACGCTCTCCGTGGTGGCCAATCAGCTCTCCTTGCAGCTGGCCCGCGTGCATTTCTATCAGGCGGTGGAGTCGATGGCCGTGACGGATACCCTCACCGGCCTCTTTGTCCGACGGTACTTCACGGAGTTGGCGTTGGAGGAGCTGCAGCGCTCCAGCCGTCACCGGCTTTCCTGCGCCTGCCTGCTGGTGGATTTGGACCACTTCAAGCAGCAGAACGACACCTATGGGCATCTGACCGGCGACGTCGTGCTGCGGGAGGTGGCGCAGTTGCTGCATCGCAACCTCCGGGAGGTCGATCTCATCGCCCGCTTCGGGGGCGAGGAGTTCATCCTGCTCTTGATCGAAACGAACGTTGACCACGCGATGGCGGTCGCCCAACGTCTGCGGCAGCTCGTGGAACTCCACCCGATTCGGGCGTATGATGAAACCTTGCGGCAGACCGTCAGCATGGGGGTGGCGATGTTCCCGGACGACGGCCAGGAGTTCCAGCAGCTCATTGATCGCGCCGATTGCGCGCTGTATGCGGCCAAACGCGCGGGCCGCAATCGCGTCCTCCGCTGGTCCCCCAACACCGTGATCAGTGACTAGTGGTTAGTGACCAGTGAAATGCAGACGCAAAGAATGGGTCTCGCTTTTTGGGATTGCCGATTTTCGCTGATCACTGACCACTAACCACTGATCACTAGTCACTAGCCACTGATGCAGGTCTGGGGCGGGGTCGATTTTGGCGGGACGACTATCAAGCTCGGCCTCGTCACGCGGCAAGGGCGGGTCATCGCCCGGACGACCCTGGCAACCCGTCAGCACGCCGACCCCGACGCCTTCGCGCGCGGAGTCGCCTCGGCCTTGCACAGGCTGTCGCGCGCTCACAGGGCCCGTCTGCTGGGGGTCGGGGTTGGGGCACCCGGCTTGATTGACACGACGCGCGGGTGCATCCATCGATTAACCAATGTGCCCGGAGGCTGGCGAGGGGTTCGGCTCGGCGCGCTCCTTGAGCGGCGCGTGCGATGCCGGTGCGTGCTCGACAATGACGTGAATGCGGTCGCGCTCGGGGAGTGGTCGTTCGGGGCGGGGCGCGGCACCCGTCACAGCGTCTACGTCACGCTGGGGACCGGCGTGGGCGGGGGCATCGTGCTGAACGGACGCCTGGTCCGCGGGGCGATCGGCTCTGCCGGGGAAGTGGGACACATGGCGATGGCGTTGAACGGTCCTCGCTGCGCCTGCGGCCGGCTGGGTTGCCTGGAGGCTTTTGTGAGCACCGCGGCGATTCTCCGGCGGGCCCGGCGGGCGATGCGTCAAGGCGCTCGGGTGTTGCGTTCGCTGGCCGAACGAGCGGGCGGCCTGACGCCTGAGGTGGTGGCGCGTGCCGCCGTGGCAGGGGATCAGGCGGCGCGCGGCATCTGGCGGGAGGTCGGCGACGCCCTCGGCCGCGGGCTGGCCAACGTCGTGAATCTCTTGAATCCCGAGCGCATCGTCATCGGCGGCGGCGTGGGGAAGGCGTGGAGGTTGTTTGCGCCGCAGATGCGCGCGAGCTTACGGGCCCACGCGTTTGAGGCTCCGGCCAAGGCTGTGTCGGTGGTGCGCTCACAGCTCGGTGACCGCGCCGGCATCATCGGAGCCGCGGTGCTGGCGTGGGAACAGCGTCGACATGGAGGGATGCCATGAAGCTCTTCTTGGATTCGGCGAATCTGAAGGAGATTGACGAGGCGCTGCGTTGGGGCGCGATTGACGGGGTGACGACCAACCCCAGCCTCGTGGCCAAAGAGCAGCGCGACTTTCTCCCCCTCATTCAGGAGATCTGCCGACGGGTCAACGGCCCGATCAGCGTCGAGACGATCTCGCGCGATGCCGAAGGGATGTGCGCCGAAGGGCGGGCCTTCGCACACATTCACCCCAACGTCGTCGTCAAGTGCCCCCTCACCAAGGAAGGCCTCAACGCCACGCGCCGGCTCTCCTCTGAGAAGATTCGCGTCAACGTCACGTTGTGCTTTTCCGCCACCCAAGCGCTCCTGGCCGCCAAAGCCGGGGCCACCTTCATCTCGCCGTTTATCGGACGGCTGGATGACATCAGCCAGGATGGGATGTTTCTGATTCGCCAGATCAAGGCCATCTACACCAACTACCGCTTCTCGACCCAGATCCTCGTGGCCAGCGTCCGGCATCCGCTGCATGTGGTGGAAGCCGCCACGATCGGGGCGGATATCGCGACCTTGCCGTTTAGCGTGCTCGAGGCGCTGGTCAAGCACCCGTTGACCGACATCGGGTTGGACCGATTCCTCAAAGACTGGGACAAGCTTCCGGAGTCGGCTCGTCGATGGCAGCAGCAGCTCTCCACAGGATCCGCGGCCCAGTCGATGCGCGCGTCCCCAACCGTGGAGCGAGTCGTCTCGTGACCCATTCGACGCGGCCTTCGGCCTTGGCTCACGTCATGGTGAGTGAGCTTCGGCGAGTCGAACCATGAGATTGTCCCATCGGTGTCTCGTGGCGGTGCTCCTGACGGCCACCGCCCAACCGGTCCGCGCCGAGGAGGAGGTCAACGCGCCTCGGCAGCGGGTCAAGCAGCTTGTGGCGCAGGGATCGTACGGCGAGGCGCTGAAGGAGCTGGACCGGCTGGCCCCGGACGACCCCGTGCTGCAGGCCTACCGGATGCTGTGCGAGAAACGGCTGCGCGCGGAGGACCAGTGGGCGCGCCTCAGTTCGGCGCAGGTGGCGGCCTTGCAGGAGGCCCTCGGTCGGGAAGACAGCGCCCAGCGACGGGCGGAGGCGCAGACCCGGGCGGTGGAGCGTCAGATTCAACGGGAGCAGGCGGCATGGGACCGCCAACTGGAAGCCGCCGGCCGCCAGATCGCTGTGGAACAGCGCGCACAGGAGCACGCGAAGCGGCTTGAGGCCGCACGACGTCGCCAAGCCGCTCGCTTGAAGCGTCTCGCCGCGCTGCGCCCATCCTCAACCCCGCCACCCCCAACGCCTCCTCCTTCGATCGAAACCCCTGAGCCATCCCAACCGGCAGTCGCCTTCGAACCTGCCCCCCCGCCACAACCGTCCCGGGTCACCGTCGAAATCCCCCCCGGCTCTGGCGAAAGACGAGCCGAGGGAATGGGCCCCGGCCCCGCTGTGCCAAGGCCCAGGACTCCTGGAGCCGTCGAGCTCGAATCGGTTCAGGTCCAGGTCGTCGAGCCCGCGCGGGTTCCTGAAGGGCCGACGCCTGGACCGCCCCGTCCTCCGGGCGCGGTCCAGATCTTCGCCGATCACATGACGATGGTGCAGGAGCGCAACCTCGCCCAGGCCCAGGGGCATGTGCGGATCGAGTTCGAAGAGGGGGAACTGACCTGCGATCGGCTCACGCTCTTTACCGACACCAAGGACGCCTACGCGGAAGGGGACGTGCGGGTCAGGCGCGGGAAGGAATTGTATCGGGCTGAGTTGGCGCACTACAACCTCAACACCCACAAGGGCCGCTTCCTCCAGGCAGCCATCGCGCAGCCCCCGTGGTATGAAGGGGGTCAGGCGGCGGAGCATCTCGCCGAGGGCGTCATGCGCGTGACCCCCGGCTATCTGACCTCCTGCTCGCATGAGCCGCCGCACTACCGGTTCCAGGGCCGGACGGCGACGGTGTTCGCCGAGGAGGCGCTGGTCCACGGGCGCCACGTCACGTTGTTTGTCGAGGACTTCCCGCTCATTTATCTGCCGTGGCTCTCCGTGGCAGATCGCCAGTCGCCGTTCTTCTTCCTCCCTGGAAAAAATAAGCTCTGGGAGCAGTTCGTCCTCATGGGCTACCGCTATGAGTGGCCGTTGGACCATCAAGGCGCGCTGCGCTGGGACTGGCGCCGCGCCTTCGGGTGGGGGTTCGGGGTGGATCACCACTTTGACACCCCGCCCGAGAAGTTTGGCAAGGGGCTGGTCAAGCTCTACTACAACGAAGAGCGCAACATGCGCCGCCCGGAAAGCGATCTGCCCAAGGGGGCGGGGATGTTCCGCTACCGGGCGCTGGTCCGCCACCAGTGGCGGCCCCTACCCGATACGTCCATGGTGACGGATTACCAGCGGTTCAGCGACGAGGATTTCCGGAAGGAGTTTCTCTTTCGTGAGGAGTACCTCGAGGACAAAATCTCGGACTTCATGATGTCCACGATCACCAGCACCGAGGGCTACAGCTTAGGCCTGTTGGAGACCGAGCGGGTGAACCGGTTCAACACGCTGGATGAGACCCTCCAGGCCACGCTGGATGTTCGGCCTGGACGCATCGGCGTGTCGAACCTCTTTTCCGAAACGAAGCTGGATGCCGTCAGCTTCAATACCAAGCGCGCCCGCTCGGACAACGACACGGACGCCGTGCGGGTGGACTGGTTTCAACGGTTGCGCTATGCGCTCAACTGGTTCCGGCCGGTGGAGGTGACCCCCACCGCGGCCGTCCGGCAGACGTATTACACCAAAGACATCCAGGGTGGCGCCGAGCGGCCGCAGGGCAAGCGCGACGTGCTCAGCGGGCAATTCTCGCTTGGCAGCGATGCGAGCCTCAAGCTGTTCCGCATCTTTCCCGTGGCCAGCAATGTCGCGGGGCTGAACCTGAATCTCTTGCGGCATGTGGTGACGCCGACGGTCGCCTATACCTACGTGCATCAACCCACAGCCCCGAGCAGCCTTTTCAGTTTCTCTGCGGCTGAAGGGCCGTCGAACCGAGTCACCTTCGGGCTGGAGAACAAACTCCAGACCAAACGGCCGAGCGGCGCAGCCGGCAAGCTCCGCAGCGTGGACCTGGCCCGGTGGACGGTGTCCTTGCCCTACACCTTTCGCGGCAATGCCAACAAGCCGGGGGGGCGGTTCGGCGACTGGTCGTTTGATCTGGAGCTGACGCCGTGGCGCTGGCTGCGCATCGAGTCCGACTGGGCGTATCCGAGCCATTTCCTCAAAAACTCTCGGGATCGGCGGATGACGAGCTGGAACCTTGACGTGGTGATGGCGGGCGGCAGGCGTGGGCAGACCAAGACCCCATCGACCGGCCAGCCGGTCTCGCCGGAGCACGAGGCGTTGAGCGAGCCGGAGGTGCTGGAAAGCCGCCAAAGCTTTGAGCCGGGACCTCGGGGCGCCCTCACCGGCCTCCTCATGCCGGAAGGCCAATGGTACCTGGGATTCGGCCATCGCTACTCCCACAACGATAAGACCGAGGAGGTCGTGCAATTCGACTGGCGCCTCAGCAAGAAATGGGAGATCGGCACGTACCACCGCTTGACCTTCAAACAGGTCGCCGGCGGCTCCAAGCGGTTCAATAACGTGCGGGAGCGCCAGTACATCCTCCGCCGGGACCTGCACGACTGGATCGCGGAATTCGTCTACCGGGTGGACCGGGAGTTCGGGGAAGAGGTGTTCTTCACCCTGACCCTCAAGGCCTACCCCGAGATGCCCATCGAGATCGGCGAGACCTACCATCAGCCCAAGCTCGGCTCCCAGAGCAGCCCCTTCTCTCCCGTCCCCTGACGCGGGGGGCGCCATGGGGAATTGCTGAGGTCACCTCTGTTTGCTATACTATGATTTTCGGTCAATCCTTCAACTCGAGAGCCTAGGCGATGAACATCAGCGTGATTGGATCCGGACATGTCGGCCTGGTGACCGGGGCCTGTTTTGCGGATTTGGGGCACCAGGTGCTGATGGTCGATCATGACCGGAAGAAAATCGCCGCCTTGAAGGCGGGCAAGATGCCGTTCTACGAGCCGGGACTGGAGGAACTCGTCCATCGGGGCGTGGAGGAAGATCGGCTGCGATTTACGACGTCCACCGCCGAAGGGGTGCGTCATGGCACGATCATCTTCCTGTGCGTCGGCACCCCGGCGCGCCCCAACGGGGAGGCGGACCTGACGGCGGTGGAGGAGGTGGTGCGTGACGTGGCGCAGGCCGTGCGCGAGTACCGCCTGATTGTGGAGAAAAGCACCGTCCCTGTCCAGACGGGCGAATGGATCGCGCGCATCTGCCGGGGTTCGGTTCGCCGCGGGGTGGCCTGTGATGTGGCCTCGAACCCCGAATTCCTGCGTGAGGGGCAGGGCCTTCAGGACTTTCTCCATCCAGACCGGATCGTGCTGGGGGTGGAGAGCAAGCGGGCCAAGGAGCTGCTGCTAGCACTCTACAAACCGCTCAACGCCCCAGCCGTCGTCACGGACGTCAAGAGTGCTGAGCTGATCAAGCATGCGTCCAACTCGTTTTTGGCGATGAAGATTTCGTTCATCAATTCCGTCGCGCAGATCTGCGAGCGGGTCGGGGCGGATGTGATGCAGGTGGCGGAGGGGATGGGCCTGGACCGCCGCATCGGCCGGGCGTTCCTCGACGCCGGCGTGGGATACGGCGGCTACTGTTTCGGGAAGGACGTCGCGGCGTTTACCCAGATTGCCGAAAAACTTGGCATCGATTTCCAACTGCTCAAGGCCACGGCCCGCGTCAATGCCGAGCAACGACAGCGGCTGGTCAAACGGGTCGAGGAAGCCTTGTGGAACCTCAACCGAAAAACCATCGCGGTCCTGGGCCTCTCCTTTAAGCCGGACACGGATGACCTGCGTGATGCGCCGTCCATCGATATCATCCGCTCGCTGCGCCAGGAAGGTGCGGTCATCCGAGCCTTTGATCCTCAAGCCATGGCACAGGCGAAAGCGCTGCTGCCGGGCGTGACCTTTTGCAAGAGCGCCTACGAGGCCGTGCGCGGCGCGGACTGTCTCATCCTGATGACCGAGTGGAACGAGTTCAAGGAGCTCGAGTTTGCGCGTATCAAGAAGCTCATGCGCCAGCCCCTGGTCGTGGATGGGCGCAACCTCTACCAACCCAAGACGCTTCAGCAGCTGGGCTTTCGCTACATCGGCGTGGGGAGAGGAGAGCCATGGGATCAGCGTTGATTCGCGGCGTGAAGGTCAAGGAGCTGAGGGTGATTCCGGATGAGCGCGGGCGCCTCTTTGAGATCTTGCGCCGGGACGACCCGCTGTTCACCTCCTTCGGCCAGGTGTATTGCACGACCGTGAACTATGAGGTGGTGAAAGGGTGGCACTACCATAAAAAACAGACGGATAATTTCGTGTGTGTGAGCGGGATGATCAAGCTCGTGGCGTATGACACGCGGCCCCGCTCGCCCACCAAAGGCCAGCTGAACGAGTTCTGCATCGGCGTGCACCACCCGCGCCTCGTGCAAATTCCGCCCGGCGTCTACCATGGATTCAAGGGGATCAGCCATCCCGAGGCGGTGGTGATTAACGTGCCGAATGAGCCCTATCATCACCGGCGTCCGGATGAGTACCGCTTGGATCCTCACACCAACGAGATTCCCTATGACTGGAACCGAGTGGACCGCTAACCAACAGTGGTCAGTGGGCAGTGGTCAGTGGCGTCGAGCGTCCTGGTCACTGGTCACTCCGTGGCGATGAAGGGTGTGATTCTTGCAGGCGGGCTGGGGAAACGCTTGGAGCCGCTCACGCGGATCACCAATAAGCACCTCCTGCCCGTGTACGATCGGCCGATGATTTACTTTCCCGTTCAAACCCTCGTGGACGCCGGCCTCACCGAGATCATGCTCGTCGTCGGCGGCAACCATGCCGGAGAATTCCTGCGGCTCCTGGGCAACGGCGCGGAGTTCGGCCTGCGGCATCTCAACTACACCTACCAACGCGCCGAGGGCGGGATCGCGGAAGCGCTGAGCCTGTCCGAGCACTTTGCCGACGGGGAGCGGCTGGTGGTCATCCTGGGCGACAACATCCTTGAACAGGGCATCCGCCCCTCGGTCGAGCGCTTTGCGGCCCAACCCTCCGGCGCGCGCCTCCTGCTCAAAGAGGTCGAGGATCCCGGGCGGTTTGGCGTGGCGGAAGTGCGCGAGGGGAAGATCGTGGGGATTGAGGAGAAACCAGCCCGGCCGAAATCGTCGTTCGTGGTGACCGGCGTCTACATGTACGATGGCGCCGTCTTCGACATCATCAAGACGCTGAAGCCCTCCGGCCGCGGCGAGCTGGAAATCACGGATGTGAACAACGCGTATCTGCGCCGGGGCCAACTGGCCTACGATGTCCTCGAAGGCTGGTGGACGGACGCCGGGCTTCCCGAGACCCTCTACCGGGCGACAACCTTGGTGCGCGAACGGGCCCTGCAGCGTCAGCAGCAGACCGTGACGGCATGACGTGTCGTCACCTTTCGTCACCAGCAGGGCATTCAAAAGGTTTCGTAACCAGCATGTCGCTCAAGAGCATTCGTAACCGTTCGTCACTGATATGAGAATCCTGGTCACAGGTGGGGCGGGGTTCATCGGCTCGCATGTCGTGCGGCATTGGCTCAGAGCGCATCTGAGCGATGAGGTGGTGACGCTCGACCTGCTGACCTATGCCGGGTTGCGCAGTCGCCTGGAGGACGTTGACGGCGATCCCCGGCATCGCTTTGTGCAGGGCGACATCTGCGACGCCTCGACGGTAAAGCAGGCCATGGCGGGGTGCGAGGTCGTCGTGCATTGTGCCGCGGAGAGCCATGTGGATCGCTCCATCACCGACGCCGCCCCGTTCATCCGCACCAATGTCGAAGGCACGCGGATGCTGCTGCAGGGTGCCCTCGAGCTCGACGTCAAACGGTTCCTGCACGTCAGCACCGATGAGATCTACGGCCCCATCCTGGAGGGGAGCCATACGGAAGCCGCGAGCCTTCGGCCCCGGAGCCCCTACGCGGCGAGCAAAGCGGCCGGAGACTTGTTGGTCCACGCGTATCAGGAAACCTATCGCCTTCCGGCGATCATCGTGCGGCCCACGAATACCTTTGGCCCGCGGCAGCTGCCGGAGAAATTCATTCCCCTGTGCGTCACCAACCTGCTGGAAGATCTCCCGGTGCCGATTTACGGCGACGGGCAGCAGCGCCGCGGGTGGTTGTTTGTGGACGATCTGTGTCGGGCGTTGGAGTGCCTGATCACCTCAGGAGAGACGGGGATGATCTACAACGTCGCCAGTCCCTGGGAATTCCCCAATCTCGATGTGGCCAAGACCATTGTGGAACGGTTGGGCAAGGCTGAGGGATTGCTCGAGCTGGTCGCTGATCGTCCGGGACACGATCGTCGGTATGCCATGGATGATACGCGCCTCAAGGCCCTCGGCTGGAGGCCCATGGTCTCATTTGAGGACGCGCTTCGTCGGACGATTGAGTGGTATCAGACCCACCCGGCATGGTGGCAGCCGTTGAAGGTGCGACTCCGTGAAGATTCTTATCACTGGCTCAACCGGGCTGCTGGGGCAGGCGCTGGTCACGCGGCTCGCACCGTACGGTGAGGTCGCCGGCCTCTCGCGCCACGAGGTCTTGATGCCGGGCGAGTCGGCTCACGTCGTGTGTGATCTGACCGACGCGGAGGCGACCCGGCGGGCGATCCGGGCCGTCGCTCCCGATGTGGTGGTGCACACGCAGGCGCTCTCTGACGTGGATCGATGCGAGCAAGAGCCCGAGGAAGCGCAGCGCCTGAACGTCCATACGGTCGACCATCTCTGCCGCGCGCTGGAAACGTCCCAGCCGCTGCTGCTGGCGCTGAGCACCGATTACGTGTTTGATGGCCGCAAGGGGCGTCCCTATGACGAGGAAGACGCCCCAAATCCGTTGAGCACCTATGGCAGGACCAAAGTGGCAGGGGAGCGGCTGGCCCGTCGGTATGCGAAGGGCTACGTGATCCGTCCCAGCACCCTCTTCGGGACCGGACGCGTGAACTTCTGCGAGACGGTTGTCCAGCGCGTGCAGCGCGGTGAACCCGTCGAGGCGTTTGCGGATCAGACCACCTCGCCGACCTATACGGCCGATTTGGCCGAGGGCATTGAGGCCCTCATCACGGCGATGGGGACGTCCCTGCGCAACCGGCCTCGGCTCTATCACATGACGAATGCCGGTAGCGCGACCCGCGTCGACTTCGCGAAACGGGTGGCCGCGTGGCTCAACCAGGATGGCTCGCTGATCCGGGCGGTTGCGATGCGCGACCAGCACCTTTCGGCCCCGCGCCCCGCGTATTCGGCGCTCGCCAGCCGCCATCTGGCGCATGTCATCGGGAGGACCTTACGACCATGGGACGACGCCTTGCACGCGTATCTCAGAGCGCAACACTGGATCAATTAGCCACGCGCCTGAAGGCCAAGACCGCGCGCCTGGGCGTCATCGGCTTAGGCTATGTCGGGCTGCCCTTGGCGGTGGAGTTCGCCAGGGAAGGGTTCTCGGTCCTGGGGATTGACCTGGATCCTCGCCGCGTGGAGGGGGTGAATCGCGGCCGGTCGTACATCCCGGACGTTCCCAGCGACGATCTCCTCCAGTTGGCGCGCGCGAAGCGCTTGCGCGCCACCTCCAGCCCCGGCGAGCTGGGCGCGCTGGATGCCATCATCATGTGCGTGCCCACCCCCCTGCGGAAAACCCGGGAGCCGGATATCTCCTTCATCGTGGCGGCCGGGCAGGACATCGCCAAGACGCTGCGTCGTGGCCAATTGATCGTCTTGGAAAGCACGACCTACCCCGGCACGACCGATGAAGTCATCCTCCCGATGCTGGAGGCTCGGGGATTGACGGTCGGTCGTGATTTCGCGCTGGCGTTTTCTCCTGAGCGCATTGACCCGGGCAACACGCGCTACACCACGCGCACGATCCCGAAGGTCGTGGGGGGCGTGACGCCGACCTGCCGGAAGCTCGGCGGGCTGCTGTACGGCCAGATCATCCGGACGGTCGTGCCGGTGTCTTCCACCAAGGTTGCGGAGATGGTGAAGCTCTTGGAGAACACCTTTCGCGCCGTCAACATCGGCCTCGTGAATGAAGTGGCGCTGATGTGCGACAAGCTCGGGCTCGATGTCTGGGAAGTCATCAACGCGGCGAAGACGAAACCGTTCGGCTTCATGCCCTTTTACCCAGGCCCCGGCATCGGCGGCCACTGCATCCCCAGCGACCCGATGTATCTGGCGTGGAAGGCGAGGGCCCATGGATTCGAGGCGCGGTTCATCGAGCTGGCCGATCAAGTCAACCGGTACATGCCCCACTATGTCGTCGAGAAAATCGCGCGCGCACTCAATGCCCGCAAGAAAGCGCTCAACGGCTCGCGGATGCTCCTGATCGGTCTGGCCTACAAGAAAGATGTCAACGACACCCGCGATTCGCCGGCCTTTGACGTCGCCCAAGCCCTGCGCGAGCGCGGGGCCCGCGTGGCGTATCACGATCCCTACGTGCCAACTGCTCAGCTCAGCGGGGTGACGGTGCGCTCCACCCCCCTGACGTCCGGTCAGCTCGCCCGCAGCGACGCGGTCGTGATTCTGACGGACCATTCGAATGTCGACTACGAGCTGATTCGCCGTCGGGCCCCGCTGATCGTGGACACCCGCAACCACTACCGCGGGCAGGCCGGTCGGTTGGCCCGCGTGGTGAAACTGTGATGGCGCAGTGCTGTGTCGAACACCTCAGGCTTGTGTCATGTTCGATGTGTAAGGTGTAATGTAACTCCGTCAGAGCCATTACACATTACACAGTTCACATTCAACAAACGTGGAGGATTTTGACGGAGCAATGGCGCGCTATCTGGTGACCGGAGGGGCCGGCTTTATCGGCTCGCACGTCGTGGACCGGGCGGTCGCCGAGGGACACGCCGTGCGGGTGCTGGACGATTTGTCGACCGGACGGCTCGAGAACCTGCAGCAGGCGCGGGAGACAATCGAGTTCGTCCAGGGCGACATCCGCGATCGCGCGGCGGTCGCACGGGCCTGCCAGGGGATCGACTTCGTGATCCATGAAGCGGCGTGGCGCAGCGTCCCGAAATCGATGCACGATCCCTCGGGGTATGCCGAGGTCAACGTCGTCGGGACGGTCAATCTGCTGGAGGCCGCAGCCCGCGCCAAAGCCAAGCGGCTGGTGTGCATCTCCTCCAGCTCCGTCTACGGCGAGGGCAACCCGATGCCGCTGCGGGAGGATCAGCCGACCCGCCCCATCTCCCCCTACGCGGCCTCGAAGCTCGCCGCCGAGTTGATGTGCGGGCTCTTTTCCAGGGGGTATGGCCTTGAGACGGTGTGTCTGCGGTATTTCAACGTCTTCGGGCCGAGGCAGAGTCTCGAGAACGAGTACGCGGTGGTCGTGCCGAAGTTCATCACCTGCCTGTTGCGCGGCGAATCCCCGCCGATCTACGGCGACGGGCAGCAATCCCGCGACTTTACCTTCATTGACAACGTCGCCGAG
>MHGA01000023.1 GCA_001804415.1 Candidatus Aquivivens invisus | reverse complement strand
CGCCAACCGGGCCTGGGTGTGGGTCAAGTTTGGGAGGATGTCTTCGGTCAGCTCACGCTCGATACGAGCCCGCTCGCGATCCGCTTCGACGGATGCGCCCAGGGCCACCCCTCCTTTGCCGCCTTCGAAGATGAACGGCACCAAGCCGTAGGCGCTGGGCACGGCGCGTTCAACGCGCAGCACGCCGACGTTTACCAAGCGCTTGAGCTGGGGCTCGAGCGTTTCACGCAAGACGTCCCGGCGCTGCGCCGGCAACGTCACGACCGCCTCGACCGAGACGGCGGGAGGGATCCGAAACTCCGCCCGGATGCTCCGGATCGCCGTGGTAATCTGGGTGAGGGTCCTGACGATCTCAACCGCTTCCAGGTCTCGCGTCCCCTTGTCAACGGGCCACGAGGCGAGCATGAGGGACGGCGGCGCGTCGGGCGGCCGCACGTGCACCCAGAGCTCTTCGGTGACGAACGGCATGAAGGGATGGAGCAGCCGCAGCGACTGCTCGAAGGCGTGGCGAAGGACCTGTTGGCTGGCCGGCGTCTCCCTGATCGTCGGCTTGATGAACTCGATGTACCAATCGCAGAGACGGTGCCAGATGAAGCCGTAGATCTGATCGGCCGCTTCGTTGAAACGAAACCGCTCAAGCTCAACGGTCGCCTGCTTGGTGGTGACATGCAGATCGTCAAGGATAGCCCGGTCAAACAGCGAGAGCGCCTTCCGCGGCGGCAGCGCGTGTGTGGGAGGCTCGCTGCACGTCTGGAGGATAAACCGCGCCGCATTCCACAGCTTGTTGGCGAAATTCCTTCCCACGACGAATTTCTCTTCCGAGATCAACACATCGGTGCCCACCGCCGTCGAGGTCACAAGGGTATAGCGCAGGGCGTCGGCCCCGAACTGCCCGATGATCTCCAGCGGATCGATGATATTCCCGAGGGACTTGGACATCTTCTTCCCAGTCAAGTCCCGAACCGTCCCATGGATGTACACCCGCCGAAACGGGATGTCCTTCATGACAAACAACCCCGCCATAATCATCCGAGCCACCCAGAAGAAAATAATCTCCGGCGCCGTCACCAGCGCGTCGGTCGGATAGAAGTAGCCCAGGTCTTTGGTGCGCTGCGGCCAGCCCAGCGTGGAAAACGGCCACAGCCAGGAGGAGAACCAGGTGTCGAGGACGTCGCCATCCTGCTTCAGGTCGGTTGACCCGCACGCGGGACAGCGTATCGGAGTCGTCTTGCTCACCATGACGCCTGGTTCACGGCCTTGGGGCGTTTCCCTTGTCGCTTGTCGCTTGTCGCTTGTCGCTTGTCCCTGGCACGCGTGGCAATAGTACACCGGCAGGCGGTGCCCCCACCAAATCTGCCGGCTGATGCACCAATCCTGAATGTTGTCCATCCAGTTGAGGTACACCTTGGTCCACCGCGCCGGCGTGAAGACGATCTGTTTTTTCTTCACCGCCTCGATCGCGGGTTTGGCCAGCGGTTTCATCTTCACGAACCACTGGAGGCTCAGGCGAGGCTCCACCACGGTGTTGCAGCGATAGCAATGCCCCACCGCGTGGAGGTGCTCCTCGACTTTTTCCAGGAGCCCGTGCCCTTCAAGGTCCGAGAGGAGACGCGCTCGGCACTCGAACCGATCAAGGCCCTGATACGGCTGCGGCACGTTGACCATATGCCCGTCGTCCGTCATGACATTGAGGAACTCCAGGCGGTGCTGCTTGCCAAGCTGGAAGTCGACCGGGTCGTGGGCCGGCGTGACCTTGACCGCGCCGGTGCCGAATTCCGGGTCAATCGCCTGATCCGCAATAATCGGAATCTGCCGGTTGACCAGCGGCAGCATGACCGATTGGCCGATCAACGCCTTGTACCGTTTGTCGGTCGGGTGAACCGCCACGGCCGTATCACCAAGCATCGTCTCCGGACGCGTCGTCGCCACCACAATGAAGTGACTAGTGACTGGTGACTGGTGACTAGTGGAAGACCGTTCTCCACTGACCACTGACCACTGACCACTAGCCACTAACGGATAGCGGAGGTAGTACAGCTTCCCGGGGGTTTCCTTGCGGGGGGCTTCCTCGTCGGCCAACGCGGTCTGGCAGCGCGGGCACCAGTTGATGATGTAGTTGCCCCGATAGATCAGGCCTTGCTCATAGAGCTTGACGAAGGCCTCGGCGACCGCATGCGACAGCCCTTCGTCCATCGTGAAGCGAGTCCGGGACCAATCACAGGAAGCCCCCAGACGCTTGAGCTGCGTGATGATGGTGTTGCCGTACTGCTCTTTCCAGGCCCAGACCCGCTCAAGGAATTTTTCACGCCCCAGGTCCTGGCGCCGCAATCCCTCTTTGGCGAGCTGTTTTTCAACGACGTTTTGCGTCGCGATCCCGGCGTGGTCCGTCCCAGGCACCCACAGCGCGTTGGCGCCCTGCAGGCGTTTCCAGCGGATGAGGATATCCTGAATCGTGTGATTCAGGGCGTGCCCCATGTGGAGCCTCCCGGTCACGTTGGGAGGAGGGATCACGATGGTATAGGGCGTGCGTGTGGGATCCGGACGGGCCGTGAAGTAGCCGTTCGCTTCCCATTGGCTGTAGAGGCGCGTCTCGACGTCGCGAGGATTGTACTTCGGGGGAAGCTCTTTCATCAGCACACAGCACACAGCACACAGCACACAGTAAAGCGGTTTGGATGCCGGACTGGTGTGCTGTTTGCTAACTGCTGTGTGCTCATTGCTGTGTGCTTCGTTGGTCTTTGAGGAGCTTATATTCAAGCGAATCCACCAAGGAGAGCCAGCTCGCTTCGATGATGTTCTCTGAGACGCCGATCGTGCCCCACGAGTCGTGGGCGTCCTGCGATTGGATCAGCACACGCACCTTGGCGGCCGTGCCCGCTTTCTCATCCAGTACCCGGACCTTGAAATCGGTGAGATGCATGGTGGAGAGCGTCGGGTAGAATCTGGCCAAGGCTTTGCGAACGGCGTTGTCCAGCGCGTTGACCGGCCCATCGCCCTCGGCCGCGGCGTGCTCCTTCACCCCGTTCACGCGGATTGTGATCGTCGCCTCCGAGGTCAATCGACCGCGCCGTTTCTCGATGATGACCCGAAAGCCGTCGAGCTCAAAGAACGGCTTCAGGTGCGCCAGGTGGCGGCGCAGCAACAGCTCCAGCGAGGCCTCGGCCGCTTCAAAGTGATACCCTTGATGCTCCAGCTTCTGCAGCAGGCCCAGCAAGCGTTTGGCCTGTGGCGTGTGTTTGGAGAGATCGAGTGAGAGTCCCTTCGCCTTGATCACGAGGGAGGAGCGCCCGGACAGTTCGGAGACGAGGACGCGCCGCTCATTGCCCACCAGGTTCGGATCGAGATGCTCATAGGTGCGCGGGTTCTTCATCACCGCGTTGACGTGCACGCCCCCCTTGTGCGCGAACGCCGAGGTGCCCACGAACGGCTGGTTGGGATGCTGCGCCATGTTGCTGACCTCAGCCACGAAGCGCGAGAGCTCGGTCATCTCTTTCAGCTTGGCGTCCGGGACACCGCCACACCCCATCTTGAGTTGGAGGTTCGCCGCGATCGACACCAGGTTGGCGTTCCCGCAGCGTTCGCCGTATCCGTTGACCGTGCCCTGGACGTGGGTGCATCCGGCTTCCACCGCCGCCAGGCTGTTGGCCACGGCCAATTCCCCGTCGTTATGCGCGTGAATGCCAAGCGGCGCGCGGGTCGTCTCCCGAATGGCCAGCACCATGCGCCGGATTTCAGCGGGCAGGCAGCCGCCGTTGGTGTCGCACAGCACCACGGTGCCCGCCCCTCCTTCAAGCGCCGCCTGGAGGGTCTTGCGGGCGTAGCTGGGATTGTCTTTGTATCCGTCGAAGAAATGCTCGGCATCGTAGATCACCGTCCGTCCGTGCCGCGTGAGGAACGCGACGGAATCCCTGATCAGCTTGAGATTCTCATCCAGGCTTGCCTTGAGCACTTCGCGGACGTGGAGATCCCAGCTCTTGCCGAAGATGGTGACCGTGCGGGTTTCAGCGTTGAGCAGCGCCAGGAGGTTGGCGTCTTTGGCGGCCGTCGCGGCGCGGCGGGTGCTCCCGAACGCCGCCAGCTCGGCGTGCTTGAAGGCCAGCCGCTTGCCGGCCACCCGGAAGAATTCGGCATCCTTCGGATTGGAACCGGGCCATCCCCCCTCGATGAACGGCACGCCGAGCTGATCGAGTTTCTCCGCAATGCGCAGCTTGTCCGACACCGAATAGGAAATCCCTTCGGTCTGCGCGCCGTCCCGAAGCGTGGTGTCGTACAGTTCAACGCGTGCCATCGCACTTGTGTAATGTGCTATGTGTAAGGTGTAATGTCACTTCGTCAGCCCCATGACACATGACACAGTTCACATTCAACAAACCTGTCTGGGGGTTCTACGTCCGCTTATGGAGGCCGAAGGCTTGATGGATCACGCGCATGGCGCGCTCGGCATTGATCTTGCGGATCACGCAGGAGATCTTGATTTCGGAGGTTGAGATCATCTCGATGTTGATGCGCTCTTCGGCCATGGCCTCGAACATTTTCGCCGCCACACCGGAGTGGCTCCGCATCCCGATTCCGACGATCGACACCTTGGCAATCCCCTCGTCCGTGGTGACGGCGCCGGCGCCGATCCGTTGGGCGACCTGCCGGGTGACCTTGAGGGTGGTGGGCAAGTCGCTTTTGAGGACCGTGAAGGAGACGTCCGTGGCGCCTTCCCGACTGACGTTCTGGACGATCATATCGACGTTGGTCTCCGCCACGGCCAATTCACGGAACAACCGCGCCGCCATCCCCGGCTTGTCCGGCACATCGCGCATCGTGACTTTGGCCTCATCCTTTTGCACGGTGACGCCGCTGACCACGATGTCCTCCATGGCCTTGGCGAGATCGGTGATCATGGTCCCCTCCTTCGATGAGAAGCTGGATCGGACATGGATCGGTACGCGGAACCGTTTCGCGACGAAGATGGAGCGCGCCTGCATGACCTGGGCGCCGAGCGAGGCCATCTCCAGCATTTCATCATAGCTGATGGACTTCAGTTTTCGAGCGGCCGGCACCAGACGCGGGTCGGCCGTAAAAATCCCCTCCACATCGGTGAAGATTTCACAGACCGCCGCCCCCAGCGCGCTGGCCAGCGCCACCGCGGTCAGATCCGATCCCCCGCGGCCGAGCGTGGTGATATCCTGTGCTATATTCACGCCCTGGAAGCCCGCCACAATGACGATCTTGCCCTTGCCGAGCTCCTCCAGAATCCGCCTCGCATTGATGTCGATGAGCCGGGCTTTGGTGTGGACCCCGTCGGTGCGGATCCCGACCTGCGCGCCGGTGAAGGAGATCGCCGCCTCGCCAAGCTGCTCAATCGCCATCGCCAGCAGGGCCACCGAGACCTGCTCCCCCGTCGCCATGAGCATGTCCAGTTCCCGCTCCGGCGGATCATCGCTGATTTGGCGCGCCAGCTCGAGCAGCTCATCGGTGGTATCGCCCAAGGCGGAGACGACGACCACCACGTCGCGTCCTCCCTGCTTGGTCTCGACCACGCGTTGGGCCACCCGCTTGAGGCGCTCGGGATTCGCCACAGAGCTGCCGCCGAATTTTTGGACAATCAATCGATGGGCCCGCATCGTGCAGCCTGTAGTATACCGCGGATGGCCTGATTCTTCTATCGAAGGCCAACCGCCTTGCTGATGGCCTCGATCTGAGGAGGGAGGGTCCGTGGAGGGCGGATGCTCTTCAGGGCCCGCTCAGGATCCTTGAGTCCGTGGCCGGTCAGGGTGCACACCAGCAGCGCCGGATCCTTGAGACGACGGCCACGCCGTTTCAGGTCTCGCCGGAAATAGCCGCCTCTGGCGAGCGCCAGCAGCCCCGCCACCGACGCGGCGGAGGCCGGTTCGACAAAGAGGCCGTCGTGCTGGGCCAGCAGCTGGTAGGCCTCGAGAATCTGCCGGTCACTGACCGCGTCGATCCGTCCGCCGGATTCATCCCGCGCCTGCAACGCCGATTGCCAGCTGGCTGGGTTGCCGATCCGGATCGCCGTGGCGATCGTCTTGGGGACCTTCACGACGCGCCCAGACACGATGGGGGCGGCCCCTCGGGCTTGGAACCCGAGCATGACCGGCAGCGACGCGATGCGGCCACCCCGATGATACTCGCGATACCCCTTCCAATGGGCGGTGATATTCCCGGCATTCCCCACCGGGATCAAGTGGAAATCCGGCGCGCGGCCCAGCACATCGCAGACCTCAAAGGCGCAGGTCTTCTGCCCTTCAATCCGAAAGGGGTTGATGGAGTTGACCAGCGTGATGGGATGCTGCTGGGCCATGGCTCGGACCAGCTGCAGGCAGACATCGAAATTCCCATCCACCGCCACCACGCGAGCGCCATGGATCAACGCCTGGGAGAGCTTGCCCAGGGCGATGGCCCCGCGGGGGATCAAGACGAGTGAACGCAGGTTCGCTTTGGCCGCATAGGCGCTGGCTGAGGCGGAGGTGTTGCCGGTCGAGGCGCACAGCACGGCGCGGGCGCCGGATTCCACCGCCTTGGAAATCGCCAGGGTCATCCCTCGGTCTTTGAACGAGCCGGTGGGGTTGAGCCCTTCGAATTTCAGATACACATGGAACGGTTCCCCGAGCCGCTGGCTCAACACCTTGCTGTAGATCAGGGGGGTATTGCCCTCCAAGAGCGTGACGAGCGGTGTGGCGGTTGACACGGGAAGGAACGATCGGTACGCGTCAATGACCCCCCGCCAAGCGGCTGGTCTGGACGCCGCACCCGTGGAGGGGGACGGTGTGGCGAATGTCATTTCCCGCGGGAGGCTTCTGTCCGGATCGCCACGGTCTTCGATTTCACCACCCCCAGCCGGTCAATCGTCGACAGGGCGCGCCGCACATCGGCCTCCCTGGCGTCATGGGTCATGATCACGACGGGAACCACGCGGGCGGCCCGGCGCTCTTTCTGATGCACGCTGGCGATGGAGATATGGCAACGCCCCAGGACGCTCGCGATGGTCGCCAGGACCCCCGGCCTGTCGATCACCGTAAACCGCATGTAGTAGCGCGTCTCGATAGAGTCCATTTTCAGCACCGTCAGCGGCCGGTGATGCGGGGCGTAGGTGGGGACCCGCTTGGCGACGGCGTGGCGGATGTTCCGCGCCACATCGGCGAGGTCTGAAATGACCGCGCTGGCCGTGGGGTTCTGCCCGGCCCCCCGACCGTAGAACAGCTCGGCACCGACCAGATCGCCGTGGACATAGATGGCGTTGTACACGCCGTTGACATTCGCCAACAGATGGGACTTGGACAAGAGCGCGGGATGCACGCGGGCCTCCAGCTTCCCATCGGCCTGTTTGGCAATCACGAGCGGCTTCACGCAATAGCCCAGCTCATCGGCGTATTGGATATCCGCCAGGGACACCCGGCTGATCCCTTCCGTGTGGATCTGCGAAAGCGGCACGTGGGCACCGAACCCCAGGAGCGTGAGAATCGCCAGCTTGTGGGCGGCGTCGTGGCCGTCGATGTCCAGTGAGGGATTGCGCTCCGCGTACCCATGCGCTTTGGCCTCTGCCAAGGCTTCGTGAAAGCTGAGCTGCTTGTCCCGCATCCGAGTCAAAATGTAGTTGGAGGTCCCGTTGACGATGCCGAGGATGGCGTTCAACTCATTGGCAATGAGACCTTCTCGGAGCGCCTTGATAATCGGAATGCCGCCGGCGACCGAGGCTTCGAAGTACACATCTACCCCGGCACGATCGGCTGCCGCAAACAACTCGTGCCCATGGTGCGCAAGGAGCGCTTTGTTGGCCGTGACGACATGCTTGCCCCGCCGAATCGCCTCAAGGAGGAGCGTCCTGGCCGGCTCGATCCCCCCGATCAACTCCACGACGACTTGAATGGCGGGATCGCGGAGGACGACCCGGGCATCCGTGGTCAACACGGAAGGAGACAGGCGCAGGGCTCGCCCCCGCTTCACGTTCCGATCGCACGCGCGCTTGAGGACGAGGCGCGAGCCGATCCGCTTCTCCAGCAGACGCCCTTTGTCAATCAAGGCTCTGGCCACACCGGTTCCGACGGTGCCGAGCCCGATGAGGCCGATCTGGACCTGTTGAGTCATGGGATGTTGGTCGGGGCGCCGAGATTCGAACTCGGGACCTCCTGAACCCCATTCAGGCGCTCTACCAAGCTGAGCCACGCCCCGGAAGTTGTGCGCCATTGTAACAGCGTCTGAGGAGCAGCGTCAATCCCGCCCCAATTGTCCAAGTCGTTCCGCTGAATTTCTGACGTGACTGGACGAAAACTGCGCTACGACGTACGGCCGTCAATCCGGATAGACAATTGGGGCGGGATCAATGCGCCGAGGGCAGGAATTCGGCTTTGCGGGATCGCCTCATGAGGGCCTGGAGAGCCCGGCGAGGATCTTTCTGGCGAAACAGGATGGCGTGAACCTGCTCGATGATCGGCAGCTCCACCTCAAATCGCCTCGCCAAGGCGACCGCGGCTTTGGCGGTCTCCACCCCCTCAATCACGTCCCGGCGCTGCGTGAGCACCTGGGTCAGCGTTTTGCTTTTCCCGAGCTGCTCTCCCAGCCAGCGGTTGCGACCGCCCAGACAGGTCGTGATGAGATCCCCGAGCCCGCTGAGGCCCCGAAAGGTCTCGTCCCTCGCCCCCATCACGACACCCAACCGTGCGATCTCCACGATCCCTCGGGTGATCAGGGCCGCTTTGGCATTGGCGCCAAACCCGAGGCCGTCGCCAATCCCTGCGGCGATGGCCACCGGATTCTTGAGCGCGCCTCCCAGCTCGACCCCGATCACGTCGTCCGAGGTGTAGAGGCGAAACCGCTCGCTCATGAACAGGCGTTGGATCCGTGTCGAGACCTCGGCGTTGGCGGACGCCACGACGGAGCTGGCGGGCTGCCCCTTGGCAATGTCCATCGCGATATTCGGGCCGGAGAGGGCGGCCACCTGCACCGCGGCCAATTCCTCCTGGAGGATCTGCGTCATGCGCTTGAGCGTCCCACGCTCAATGCCTTTGGCGGCGCTGACGAAGATCTGATCGGTGTGCACGCGGCCCTTCAGCTGTTGCACCACGCCGCGCAGATACTGTGAGGGGACCGCGAGCACAATGATCCGAGCTGACTCAACCGCCTCAGCCAGATCCGCGGTAATCGGGAGCGCGCGAGGGACGCGGATCCCGGGCAGAAACTTGACATTTTCCCGTCGTCGCTTGAGAACCTGCACGTCCTCAGGAAAGGCCCCCCACCACGTCACCCGGTGGCTCAGGGCGTGCAGGTGGATCGCCAGGGTCGTGCCCCATCCTCCGTCGCCAAGGACCGCCATCTTCACCCGTCTTGCGCGCGGCATGATGGGTGTCACTGTAGCACGGAAAGCTAGCGGACGTCAAACCAGGCGCTGAGGGCGCTGGCGGGCTCCCAGGAGGGCATCACCACCGTGATCTCAAACCGATACAAGCCTGCGGGGACCTGCCGGCCGTCGGCATCGGTTGCGTCCCATTGGAGGCTATAGCCATGATCCACCACCTGATAATGGAATCGCTCGGCGGGCACTTCGTCAACTACGGTCCGCACCACCGTGCCTTCCTGATTAAGGACGCGAATCGTCAGGAGCAACGCATCGGATTCGACAAAGCGGGGAATCCGCCCCTCGGCACGAAGATCGAACAGCGCCATATACCGGTTGGACATCAGGTCATCGCGGACCCGCAGATCGGTCAATTGGAGCAGCGGCATCATGGTGGACATGACGGGCAGGGGGCCTCCAAACTCCCGAGGATCGTCTTGCGCCACGCACAAACCTGTGCTGAGGCACAGGCCGATGAGCACGGCCCCACTGAGGACAAGCCTATTCACACGAGGCATCGGCAGATTCGACGGACATGGAGAGGACGTGACGGAAGCTGACGCAGAGGACCTCACGGTCGACGACGACATAGAGGTAGCCGAGCACCTTATAGGTGACACGCTCGTCACCGGAGTGGGGATCGACATCCTTGTGGACGTAGACCTGGCGGTCAGGCAGCGGATCAAGATCCTTGGCCCAGGCGATCGAGTCCTGAAGTGACGGGACGGTGACGCGCGAGACAATCCGGTAGGTGCAGCGCCGAGCCACCTTCGTCATCATCCCTGCCTGCCGCATGAACTCGGTGACGAGGCAGTCGCGGTTGAGACGGTCGTGTGAGGTCAGGCTGCGAACGGTAATCTCACGCAGGGCCATCTGGGGCACCTTAGTCCGCAAAGTTGAGGTCGAACTGGAACTCCGGGTTGAGCCGATGCAGCTCAAAGGCCAGCATCACTAACTGGATTTTGAGCCACGGCTCACGCGTTTTGAGCCAGGCGGAATACAGATCCAGAAATGCGTCTCGGGTGGTTTCAAATGTCATGTGCCGTTCATAGGTGTGCAGATCCTGAAGGAACCGCCTGAAGCGGGCCTCCGAACCCTCATCGTCCCGACTCACTGAGAGGGGTCGCTCATGGTGCCGTCCGAACATCGCTACGCCCTCCATAGCTTAATAAATAATATATGTTTTTTATTACTCCTTAAAATTAACCATATGGCAGGGATGCGCGTCAAGAGGGGTGAGAAAAAATCGCTGATTGACGCAGACGGCGCGTCTTTAGGTGAGCGCGTAGGGACAGATCGTTTGGTAGGCGCACCAGCGGCAGGAATGCTCGCTGGGCTGGGGGGGAAATTCGAGCGTGCGGATTCCGCGGGCCACTTCCCTGATCCGTTCCTTGGTCTTCTCCAGATCCTCATCGGTGAACGTCGCCTGCCCGGTGAGACCGGTTTCCAGAAACCGCAGCTCCAGGCGGCTCGGCGGGCGGCCGTGAATGAGCGTCCAGGCCAGCGCGTAGACCTGCATCTGCAGCGACCTCTTGACGCGCTGGTCGGCTTCGGCCTGCTCAGTCACCACGGACGATTTGTAATCGATGATGACCGCCTCCTCGCCGCGCCGGTCGACCCGGTCCCACCGCCCGACCAACACGAGGTCGTCCAAGGGGATGCTGAATTTCTCCTCGATGAGCGTCGGCTGCTCGGGGCGCTGTTGTTGCTCGAGATAAAAACGCTTGAGGGCGTCCCGCCCCTGCGCCAACCGCAGCGTCTCATGCTCGCGCGTCAGGAAGCCTTCCGAGCTCCACGCGTGCTCGAAGACCTGCAGGAGCTCCGCCTCGCTCATC
Source organism: Candidatus Aquivivens invisus (assembly GCA_001804415.1). Classification (GTDB taxonomy): domain Bacteria; phylum Omnitrophota; class Gorgyraeia; order Aquiviventales; family Aquiviventaceae; genus Aquivivens; species Aquivivens invisus. Next base: position 12,706 of record MHGA01000023.1, on the reverse strand, counting down.
TCCTGGCCCTGCAGGCGGCGGCGGAACAGCTGCTCCACCGCTTTGTGGAGGGCCGCGCCGTAGATGACGAGATGGTGGCGCATGATCGGCAGCCGCAGGACGTGGCTATAGCGGAACTTCAGCGGACAGGTCACATAGTCGTCGAGGCCGTGCGCGTCCAAGCGCAACGGCTCCGGCAGGCGCATCCGAATCGGCTTGGCCGGCGAGGGCGCCGGCGGCTTGGCTCGGCTCAGGCGTTCCCGGGCTGAGGGCGCCTTGGCCGGCGGGGCGGGGGTTTCCAGGCCCAGCGCTTCCAGGACGAACTGGCTCACCTTGCGCAAGGTTTTGCCGCCGTAGTCGTAGGCGGCGGTGAGATAGAGCTCCTCCTTGGCTCTCGTCATCCCGACATAGAAGAGGCGCCGCTCCTCCTGCAGGTGATAGTCGCCCGACGGGAGGATATCCTTGATGAGCGGTTCGGGCAGTTCAATCGCGTCGCGCCGAAGCTTCGTCGGGAACCGCCCCTGCGCCAGCCCCACGAGGAACACCACCGGAAACTCCAGGCCTTTGGCTTTGTGAATGGTCAGGACGTTCACGCGGTCGGCGCAGGCCCCGTCCGGCTCCTGTGCCGCGGATTCACCCAGGGCCTGCAGCAGCTCCAGCGACCGCATCAGCTCCGGTAGGCGGTTGCCTCCCAGGCCTTCGAACCGGAACAGGTGGTCGAAGAATTTCGCCACCGACTGCAACTGGTCGCCATCTTCCGCGCCTTCCAACGCCGCGTGCCGCTTGAGCCAGCCGGTGTCCGTGAGCCAACGGTACAACAACTGCCCCGGCGAGTGCGTCCGCGAGGCATCCTGCAGGCGCCTCACGTCGTCGAGGAATCGCACGATGACGAGCCGGGCCTGGTCTGAGACGCCCGGCCCGACCGTTCCGCCCTTCCCTCGGCCGTTGGCCTCCCCGGCCCGCCCCTCGCTCGCGTGCTCCAACACCTGCCGCAGGCTCGTGTTGGCGCGGCTGGCCTGCGCCAGGCAGGCGAGCAGGTCGGGCATCGCGCACCCGTAGAGCGAGGAGCTGAGCACATGATACGAACTCAGGCTGTCCTCCGGGTCGGCCAGCGTCCGCAGGCAAGAGATGAGCATCTTGATCTCTTCGCGGGCGAACAGGCCGGTCGTGCCGCTGAACTGCCAGGGCAAACCGCAGACGTTCAGCGCGCGCAGGAACAGGTCGGCGTCCCGATTGGTCCGCACCAGAATGGCGAAGTCGCCGGGGGCGCGCCTCCCTGCCTCCACCTCGGAGTGGATCCGGCGGGCGACCCAGTCGGCTTCGCTGGAGACAGTGTCGAAGACCTCCCACTGCGGCTCTTTCGCCTCGCGGGCGCATCTGGCCACCAGGCGCTTATCGATGGCCTCCTTCACTTCCAGGCGGTCGGGGTCATTACACCGGATGAGCCGGTAGGCGGCGTCGAGAATCGGCTGGCTGGAGCGGAAATTCTCGGTCAGGACGACGCGCCGCGCGTGATGGTAGTGCTCCAGGAACTTGAGGACGTTGCTGATCGCCGCACCCCGCCACTTGTAGATGCTCTGGTCGTCGTCCGCGACGACGGTGAGGCTCGACTCCGGTGTGGCGAGCAGCTGCAGGAGGCGGAACTGCGCGAAGTTGGTGTCCTGGAACTCATCGACGAGGATGTAGCGGAACCGCTGGCGGAAGGCCGCGAGCAGCTCAGGATGCTGTTCCAGCAGCCAGATGGTCAGGAGAATCTGCCCGCCGAAGTCGACCGCCTTGGCCTCGCGCAGGAGCCGGTGATACGCGGCGTAACACTCGGCCAGCTCCCGGGTCATGGCGGCCTCGCCCTGCAGGCGCGCATCGCCTGGGGCCGAGACGGCTTGGGCCTCCCGGGCCAAGGCCAGCGCCAGGAACTCCTCGGGCGTGACCGCCTCATCCTTGGCCCGGGACATCACCGTCGCCAAGGCCTCGAGGTAGCGCGCCGGGTCGTGGAGCGGGCGGAGACGTTTCAGCGGCAGCTCGAAGAGGTGCTGCTGCAGGAAGACGACCTGCTCCGCCTTCGACAGGACGCGCACCTCAGGGGAGAGCCCGGCCTCGAGCGCATGCTCGCGCAGCACGCGGTCACCGAAGGCATGGAACGTCGAGAGCCAAATGTCCAGGTAGCCGTACGGCACCAGGACATCGACGCGCTCTTCCATTTCCGCGGCCGCTTTCTCGGTGAAGGTGAGGGCGAGGATCTCGTGCGGGTCGGCGCGCTGGGTACTGATGAGCCACGCGATGCGCTTCGTGATGACCGTCGTCTTCCCCGTGCCGGCCCCCGCCAGGATGAGGAGCGGGCCTTCGGGGTGGGTCACCGCGTCGCGCTGGGCAGCCGTCAGCTGTGAAAGCAGCGGCTCGTCGGTGCGAGGGAGCGTTGTCGTCCGGGCCGTCGGAGCTACGGGGTGGCGGGTTTCGTGGCGGCAAACTCAAAGGCGAACTCCAGCGAGGTCTTCGGGAGGTTGTCCGCGCCAAAATCGGCCTTCACGTTCGTGATGAACAGCTTCAGCTTCGTCGCGCTGGTCGAGGGATTCCAGAACGCGATGATCCCATCGTGGACCACGCCGGGAAAGTAGTAGCCGGCCTGCAGCGCGGACTGCTTGAGGAGCGCGAACTGACCCTGGGGCTTGGCCGAGACCATCTTCCCGACCGGCAGGCTGATGCCGAAATACCCCGGACGGGCCTCCTCGACGACGCCGCGCGTCGCGGTGGCAAACGGGGCGCGGGCCTCGCCCAGCGCCGTCACATAATCCATGCCGATCATGGCGTACTGGTTGCCGCGGTCATCCAGCAGGGCAAACGCTCCGGGATCCACGAAGATCTTCCCGTCGCTCGTGTTGCTGATTTGCACATAGAACACGACGTTCTCAAGATAGTAGGGGTTGCGGCCGGCGTACTCCCCGAAGAGATCTTTGTTCTTGAAGAACCGATCCAAAAACTCCCGCGAGGCGTGGTTGACCATGACCTCGATGCCCTCCTGGGTCTGCGTCTGCCGCACGGGCTCCAGGTGCCACTCAAACCGTTTCGCCACCAGCAGCGCTTCGCTCAGAGGCCCGCGGGCGTTGCGCTCGAGCAGCAACGAACTCTTCCTCGCGCCGCACCCGGACGCCACGATCACGACCACGCACGCTGCGACCAGACGCATGTTCATCCCTGCTCCTTGGGTTTGCGCGTTCAACGCGCCAACGCGCCAACGCGCTAACGTCTTTTCTACACGCGTTCAAACGGGTCGAAGAACTTCTTGTATTCTTCCAGGCAGTAGCGATCGGTCATGCCGGCCAGGTAGTCACACACGACACGCGCAGGCTCCTCCCCGCGCTCAATCCGCACGCGTGTCGTGTTGGGCAGCTGCGCGGGCCCTTTGAGGTACGCCTGAAAGAGCTCCGTGATGAACCGTGTGGCCTTATCCGCCATGCGGATGACGCGATAGTGTTGATAGAGGTGCCGCCACAAGAAGGCCTTCAGAGGCTTGCGAAGCGCGGTCATCTCATCGCTGAAGGTGATCAGGCGCTCACGATGGGCCCGGACCTCCGGAACCGAGGTGATGCGATCGCGGTTGAAGCGCTCAACCGAGGTCGAAATCAAATCGGTAATCTGCCGATCGATCAACAGGCGGACGATTTGGTACTTCCGGATCTCGGCCGTCATCGGCGAGCCGCCTACCCGCTGCTCGACGGCCTCCCGCGCCACATCCCACAGCTCAATCCCTTGAAGATCCTCCTCGCGAATGAGCCCCGACGTGAGCCCATCATCGAGATCGTGGTTGTCATAGGCGATCTCATCGGCGATATCCGCGATTTGGCTCTCCAGCAAGGGCGAGACGTTGGGATCCAAGTCCACCCGCAGGCCCCCGTGATCATAGGGGGTGCGGTGCTTGTTGATGCTCTCGCGCACTTCCCAGGTCAGGTTGAGGCCGGGAAAGCCGGGGTAGCGCTCCTCCAGCACATCCACGATGCGCAAGCCTTGCAGGTTGTGATCGAACCCCCCGTGATCCGCCATCAGATCCCGCAAGGCGTCCTCCCCCGCGTGCCCGAAGGGGGGATGGCCGATGTCATGCGCCAGCGCGACGGCCTCCACCAGGTCCTCATTGAGCCGAAGGGCTCTGGCAATTGAGACGGCAATCTGGGCGACCTCCAGGGTATGCGTCAGGCGGGTTCGGTAGTAATCGCCTTCGTGGTTGACGAACACCTGCGTCTTATACTCAAGACGCCGGAAGGCGGTGGAGTGAATGATGCGATCCCGATCCCTGCGGTAGACCGTCCGGAAGACGTCCTCCGGTTCAGGGTGGAGACGGCCTCGCGTGGTGTGGCTCCGCATGGCATAGGGAGCCAGCCACTGCTCCTCGCGGGCTTCGAGCTCTTGACGGCTGATGGGATGCAGGAGTTGGCCGCCTTCGAGAGAATCCGTCCTCGTCATCGTCTGTGGTCGCTCGGCATGAGGGGTTTCAAGCGCCGGTATAACGCATCCATGGAGGCCGAGACGACCCGCATCCCACTTACGGTGGTGATGGCATTCGTATCACCGAACCACCTCGGCACAATGTGCACATGGAGATGATCCGGCAACCCAGCCCCTGCCGCACGGCCGATGTTGAGACCCACGTTCACCCCGTGGGGATGCAGGTGTCGCTCCAGGATCTTGACCATCGTCGCCGTCGTCTCCCAGAGCTCCGCGCGCTCCTCGCGACCCAACCGGGAGAGCTCGCCGCAATGGCGATTCAGGGCGACCATCAGGTGGCCGCTGTTGTACGGATAGCGATTCAAGATCACAAACGTCGTCGGCCCTCGAGACAGGAGATAGCTCCTGCGGTCATGGCGAGACCGCAGGGCTTGACACAACACGCAGCCGGCGTTCGGCCGGCGCGTGGTCGAGAGATAGGCTTGCCGCCACGGCGCCCAGAGATGATCCAGCGTCCCCATCCCCTACCCCCCGCGAAGAGGCGGTTGCCCATACAGCAGGAACAGGAGATTCAGGTCTTCAGACTCCCAGACCCACATGTTACACGCCTTGGCCAACAGTTTGGCATTGAGGTCCATCGCACGCTGCGCCACCACGACCTTCCGAACGGGCTTGGGCTGCTGGGAGGCGCAAAACGCTTGAAAGGCCGTGATGGCGTTTTCGTCCAGCCGGCCCTCAGCGACCGCACAGCACCAGCGCCGCCCCTCGCCGTCGGCGACCAGATAGGCGACGTCGGCTCGGTCGAGTCGTTGCGTGCGTATGTTTGCAAACGCCGGCAGACGACCGGTCTTGCTGTCCAGCGACACCGTCTCATTGTGAAACTGATTCAACAAGGTTTCAAGCCGCTGCGACAGCGAGCGGTTCACGGTCGTCTGCCACGCCGCCCATTCCTCGGTCAACGCCTGCTCAAACGACCGTTGGGCCGCGGCTCGATCCAGGGAGCCGTAACGTTCCCGCGGCCCCAAGACCCCCAGCAGCCACGTGGCCAACAATTGGTCAGGGATGATCCAACAGGTCCCTTTGCGCTCAACCAGATCGTGTTCCACCAGACCCTGCAAGGCTTCGGAGAGATTCCGCCTCGTACCGAGTTTGTCGACGATCGCCTGCGAGGTCCGTGCCCCGTGGGCAATCGCCAGCAAGACGTCCCGCGCCGCCGAGCCGGCCCGCTGGTGCACGGCCTGCTCCACGCGCGTCAGGCACCAATGGTAGAGCGGCCCATCCGGATGGCCCACCAGATCCCAGGCGGCTCGAAGCCAGACGGTCTCTTCCGAGCGGCGGGCACGAGACAGGCGCGCCAATTCCTGGATGCGCCGCAAGAACACGCTCAGGTACCATGGCGAGGGGCCAATCCACTGGAGCAGGAATTCGGCGACCGAGGGCATGCGGATCGCGCTGGGACAGGCCTCGCCGATCCACGCCATCGCGGCGCGCGCATCCACCGAGGGCATGGACAACACTTCGAATTGGCCGAAGAGCAAATGCAACCGCTCGCGGAGAATCATTTTGGCGCGATACGGGGAGGAACTGGTCAACAGAAAGAGGGCGAAGGGCCACGTCATGACGCGCTTGCCCAGCTCGTGGAACGCATGGGCCAACTGCAAGTCTTCAAGGAACAGGAATTCATCCATGACCAGGACGCAGGGTCGTTGCAGCTCGTGAAACAGCGTCGGGATCAAATCCAGGGTGTGCGCGAAGGCCTCCGCGGAGAGATGCCCCGTTTCATACCGTTCAAGCTGACGCACCGCCTGAGCCGTCCGGGGGGACGCGAGGCTGGCGTGTTCAATCAGCGCCTCATACGCCAGAGGACGAGAAGGCTGGACGGCGGCTTGCAGGACGGCAGTGGCGAACCGCCGCAAAAATTCGCGAAGCGAACCACGTTGCAAGTGGCAATGAACCGTCAGCGGGCCTGAGGGACAGGGGCGCAAGACGGTCTCCAGCAGGACGCTCTTTCCGCTGCCGGCCGGTCCCAACAAGGCGAGGTTGTGGCGAAAGCCGCTGCCCAAAGCCTCGAGGCGCTGGCGCAGGTGAGCGCTGAGCTCCGGGCGCAGATCATGGACCGTCCCAGGCGGCGAGGCGGGCGGTTCAAGGCATGCCTCGCGAACCGGTCGACGCCCCCTCGGGTGTCGACACTCCCTCGCCAGCAGGGATGGTGCCGGCTCGGTCGGATGGAGCCTGGCGCTTGACCGGTTGGATGCCCCCCGGGTTGGCGACCTCATCTTCCCCGGCCCGCCGAGTGCACTTGCCGGGGCGGGCAGAAGGCTTGGGCGCCGCGTCATGGAAGCAACCGCAGGGGATCGGAGAGGCGCGTCTGATACCGGATCTCAAAGTACAGCGGGCTCCCTCCCAGCCGACCGACAGGGTTTCCCTGTTCCACCCGCACGCCCGGACTGACCAACAATTGATCAAGCCCTGCGTACACGCTCACATACCCGTCGCCGTGATCAAGGATCACCGTGGGGCCCAGCCCTTGGAGGTTCCGCGCGGCGAGGGCCACCCGCCCGGCGCGCGCGGCCCGCACAAAACTGCCTTCGGGGGCCTGGATGTCAAGGCCTGAGGTCGCCGTTCGCACGGATCGCGAGGTCTGTCCCCTGGCCGGCCAGAGGAACCGATGACTGGACACGGCGGGGGTAGGGATAAAGAGCTGTTGTCCGACCTTGACCTGCGTCGGATTGGGCAGACGGTTCGCCCGCGCCAGCGCGTGGACGTCAACCCCGAAATCACGGGCGATCCGCCATAAGGTCTCCCCTGGCTGCACGGTATAATACGATCCCCGAATCGCCGGTAGTATCGGCGGAGGCGCAACGGGCCTGGCGACGGGCTGCACGGCCGCGCATCCGAGACAGGCGGAAAGACATAACAACCAATAAGCGGGTAGCGGGAATCGAACCCGCGTAGCCAGTTTGGAAAACTGGTGCACTACCACTGTGCTATACCCGCGATGCATTCGTTCTCACCGATTGTAGCACAAGGCGTTTAAGGGTTCGCGCGGCTTCTGCGGGATCATCGGCAGCGCAAACGGCCCGCACGACGGCCACGCACTCAGCGCCGGCCTGGAGAACTGCCGGCAACGTGGCGTGATCGATCCCGCCGATGCACACCACCGGCCGATTCGCCTGCGCCCTCACCCGCGCAATCAGCTTCAGCCCCACACTGCCGTACTCAGGTTTGGTCGGCGTCGGGTAGATCGGTCCAACGGCCAGATACTCCGCGCCTGCGCGCTCGGCCTCAAGGGCTCCTTCGAGGCTGTGGGTGGAGCGCCCGACCAGCTTGCCAGGACCTAAGAGGCGTTTGGCCACCGGAACCGGCAAATCCTCATGTCCGAGATGCACGCCTTCCGCATCCACCGCCAGGGCAAGATCGACCCGATCATTGATGATCAACGGGACGCCGGCCTGCCGCGTCACGTCGCGAACCCGCCTGGCTTCCTCCAACAGTTGCCTGGTGGAGGCGCGCTTGTCCCGCAGCTGGATGACGTCCGCCCCGCCGAGCGCGGCTTGTTGGGCCACCCAGGCCAGGTCACGTCCCCTGACGGCTTCGGCGTCCACGATGACGTACAACCGCCACGTCGAGCAAGACGTCCCGTTCAGCATCGTAGAGTCGAAATCGAAGTTGCTGGAACCTGGTGACGGATGGCGGGGCCAGCACCCGAACGCTTTCTTCGATCACCCGCATGGCCTCCTTGGCCCGCTGCAGGTTGAGAAGGAGGAGCTGATCGGGAGACTCGACCGACGAGGGGTAGAGCCACCGCCCCGCATCGCGCCGCGAGTCTCGTGCGCGGAGCAGATCGACGTGGGAGACCGGAAGCGCTTGGACACATCGTGTGAGCGCATGGCGGATGCCTCGGAGGCGCTCAACCTGTCGTCGCCCGGCGCCATCGAAGCGGATCAGATCTTCGCAGACGCGCAACCCCTCTCGGGCGCGATTGAGATTGGCATCGAGCACCCGCAGCAGCGTGGCAGACGGCTTCATCGCCGGCGCGTGATCCGCGTGATCAGCCGTGTCGTGGAATACCCGTTGACCACGGGGAGACGGACGATCCGTCCACCACGTCGTCTGACGACGTCGGCACCCACCATCGTCCCGCGTGGCCAATCGGCGCCTTTCACCAGGACATCGGGCTGAAGGCGTGCAATCAGTGCCGCGGGGGTTGTGGCATCAAAGATGGTGACATAATCGACGCTGGCCAGCGCCGCCACCAGCATCGCGCGAGCCCGCTGAGGAAGGATCGGACGCGCAGGGCCCTTCAGGGCTTTGACCGACCGATCGCTATTGACGGCGACCACCAGCGCATCGCCCATCCGCTTGGCGCGCTCCAACAGCAGGACATGCCCTGGATGCAGCAGATCGAAACACCCGTTCGTAAAGACCACGCGACCGCCCCGCCGCTGGAGTCTTCGGACCGCCGACGCCAGACGAGCCAGGGTACACAGTTTGCGCCGCAGGCCGTTATCCGAAAAACGATTTGGCGAGGTCATAGAGTTCAGGATCGATGGTTTTCATCATCACGGCCGTCTCATCCAGCGGCTTGGCGACGATCTGCTGACCTTGGAGGCTCACCATCATGCCGGTTTGCCCCGCCAGCACCAGATCGACCGCCTTCGCGCCAAACCGAGTGCCGAGGACCCGATCAAACGCCGTGGGGCTGCCCCCGCGCTGGATGTGCCCCAGGACGGTGACGCGGGTTTCAAACCCCGTCCGCTGCTCGATGAGATCCGCCAACGCCTGCCCGATGCCCCCGAGGCGCACGTGTCCGAAGGCGTCGGTTTTGTCCTCTTTCGCGATCATCGTCCCGTCACGGAACTTGGCTCCCTCGGCGACCACGATGATGCTGAACTCCTTCCCCCGGTGGTGGCGCTTCCGGATCACCTCGCACACCGCATCGAGATCGACGGGCTCCTCAGGCACGAGGATCACGTCCGCCCCGCCCGCAATGCCGGCATACGTCGCAATCCAGCCGGCGTGGCGACCCATGACCTCCGCCACCATGATGCGGTGGTGGCTTTCGGCCGTGGAATGGAGCCGGTCGATCGCTTCCATCGCGACATTCACCGCGGTGTCAAATCCGAAGGTGAAATCGGTTCGGGACAGATCATTGTCGATGGTCTTGGGGATCCCCACGATCTTCAGACCTTGCGCGATAAGCTTCACCGCCACTCCCAGCGTGTCTTCGCCGCCGATCGCGATGAGCGCATCGAGCTTCAGCGCCCGATAGTGATCCAGCACCGCTTGCGCATCCTCCGGGCGCTTGAACGGGTTGGTCCGCGAGGTCCCCAAGATCGTCCCGCCCTTCGGCAAGATGCCTGAGACCGACTGCAGATCCAGCGCGACGGTCTCGCCTTTCACCAGCCCTTGCCAGCCATTCTTGATCCCGATGACCACCACCCCATTGGCCATGGCCCGCCGGACCACGGCCCGGATCACCGGATTCAGCCCTGGACAATCGCCTCCACCTGTCAACACCCCGATGGTACGTACAGTGCCCATGCCTCCCCCTCTTACTGGGTTCAAGGTACAGCGAACACGATATCGAGCATCATGGGTTCAGGGTTCCCGGATGCCCAGCAACTGCTCGACGTAATCCGTTGAGATGTGACCCCGCCAAAACGTGGGATCGCTGAAGATTTGTTTGTGCAGCGGGATGGTCGTGCGAATCGGCTCGATAAGAAATTCGTCCAGCGACCGCTGCATAACCCGGATCGCTTCCTGCCGGGTCCGCCCGTGGGTGATCAGCTTGGCCAGGAGGGAATCATAGAACGGTGGGATCTCGTAGCCGGCAAACACATGGGTGTCCACCCGAACGCCCGGCCCCCCGGGCTCATGATAGACCTGGATCCGGCCGGGGCTTGGCGCAAACCCATTGCTGGGATCCGCCGCGTTGATCCGGCACTCGATGGCCCAGCCATCGAGCCTCACGTCCTCCTGCTTCATGTTGAGCGACTCTCCTGCGGCCAGGCGGATTTGCTCTTTCACCAGGTCGAGCCCCGTCACCATTTCCGTCACCGGGTGCTCGACCTGGATGCGGGTGTTGACCTCGATGAAGTAGAAGTTGCCCCCCCGGTCAAGCAAGAATTCCACCGTGCCGACCGTGGAGTAGTTTGCGGCCTTGGCGACCCGGATGGCCATCTCGCCCATCTTGCGCCGCAGCTTCGCATCGACGGCGGGAGAGGGGGACTCCTCAATCAATTTCTGGTGCCGCCGCTGGATGGTGCAATCGCGCTCGCCCAGATGCACCAGATGCCCCCGCCGGTCCGCGAGAATCTGAAATTCGACATGCCGAGGCTGCTCCACGTATTTTTCCACGAAGATCTCGCTGTTGCCGAAGCTGGCCTGCGCCTCGGCCTGGCAGGTCATGAGCGCGCTGATCAGCCGGACATCGTTGTGGCAGGCCCGCATGCCCCGGCCCCCGCCTCCGGCGGCCGCTTTGAGCATCACGGGATACTGGATGCGGCGGGCGGTGTTCAAGGCCTCTTCTTTATTCTTGACCGCCGTGAGGCTCCCCGGAATGATGGGGACACCCGCCTTGCGCATGAGGTCCTTCGCGACGATCTTGTCTCCCAGGAGCCGGATGGTCTTCGCACTCGGCCCGATGAAGGTGATGTTGCACGAGTCGCAGATTTCCGCGAAGTGCGCATGCTCCGAGAGGAATCCGTAGCCCGGATGGATGGCGTCGACGTCGGTGATCTCGGCCGCGCTGATAATGGCGGGGATGTTGAGGTAGCTCTGCTCGGGTTTCGGCCCGCCGATGCACACGGCCTCCTCGGCCATGCGGACGTGCCAGGCATTGCGGTCCGCCTCCGAGTACACGGCGACGGTCTTGATGCCCATCTCCTTGCAGGCCCGAATGACCCGCACGGCGATTTCGCCCCGATTGGCAATCAGGATTTTGGAAAACATCCGCACCGACAAACGCTCAACGAGCTTTACCGGGGTTCGATGGCGAAGAGGGACTGGCCGAACTCGACCGCTTCGCCGCTCTCCACGAAGATGTCCACGATCCGTCCCGCGACGTCGGACTTGATTTCATTCATGAGCTTCATCGCCTCGATGATGCACACGACCTGCCCTTCTTCCACGTCCTGTCCCACCTCAACAAACGGCGGCGCATCGGGCGCCGGCGCGCGATAGAGGGTTCCCACCATCGGCGACTTGATGATCACCCGCCGGAGGCTCTCCTCAGCGGCCTTGGCCTGAGGGGTGGCGGGAGCTGGCGTCACGGCTTGCGGGGTCCCGGCGATGTATTCAACGACGTGCGGTCCCTGCGCCGGGGAGGCTTTCTTGAGGCGGATCCGCATCCCCCCGTGCTCCAGTTCGAGTTCAAGCAGGGAACGACTTTCCATCAACTGCAACATCTCTTCGATGAGCCTAAAGGCTTCTCGCTCTGATGAGCGGTTCCGTTTTTCCATCCGGTCGCCTCCAAGAGATGATTTCACAGATTTTCAACGTGATGACACAGATTGAATCCGTGTCATCAGGTTACAATCTGTGTAATCCGTATGTTGTTACGCGCGCGACACGTAACTTCCCGTCCGGGTATCGATACGAATGGTCTCCCCGGTCTCGATGAACAGGGGCACCTGGACCGTCACGCCGCTCTCGAGCTTCGCAGGCTTCGTCCCCCCCTTCGAGGTGTCCCCTCGGATCCCCGGTTCGGTATAGTCGATCTTCAACTCGACGAAAATCGGCAGGTCAAGGCCGATCAACCCGCCGTCATGGAACCGGCCTTTGAGCTCCATGTTCTCCTTCACGAATCCCGACGAGGGGCCGACCGCTCCCTCGGCCACCACCCGCTCCTCATAGGTTTCGAGATCCATGAAGTGGTAGTCCGTCCCGGATTTGTAGAGGAACTGCAACGGCCGCTCCTCGATGAACGCCTGTTCAAATTTCTCTCCAGCTCGGAACGTGCGCTCAATCACGGAGCCCTGCGTCAGGTGCCGCAGCTTGGTCCGCATGAACGCCCCGCCCTTCCCCGGTTTGACGTGCTGGTACTCCTCGATGATGTAGAGCGTCCCGTCAACCCGAATCGCCAATCCCGTCTTGAATTCGTTCGTCGAAATCATCCCCCCACCTGTGCGCTTCGCCGAAGGTGAAGCCATCGGTTTAGCCCCCCACGCGTATCAAGGCAGCCAGCATCTCGATCGATCCGGCTGCCTTGATGCACAGGTGATGCCATGAAAGGCTGCGCACCCCCGGCTGCTAGAATAGGCAGCGGGCTCTTGTTGGTCGAGGCGACCGC
>MHGA01000022.1:35692-55069 GCA_001804415.1 Candidatus Aquivivens invisus | reverse complement strand
GCGGTCGCTCCGTCCACCGGCTGCAGGCGCAAGCCGGCCTCACCGCCGGAGACCAGCGTGGTTGTGCCCTCGCCGGAGTCATCCACCTTGCGGGCCACGGCCTCACAGGGAGCGTGCTCCAGCGTCCAGCCGGTGACGAGACACCACGCGGGCGTCCCCGGCTCGCGCTCGAGACGGATTTGGCTGATCTGACGGGGCCCTTCGAGGTCGTGGAAGATCCGCATCTCCACCGCCTCGCAGTTGGGATTCGGTGGGATTTCGATGACCATCATTCGCGAATCCGCTCAGCCTCGAGCTGACCCTGCCGGGCGTAGTCGATCGCCTCCGCGAGAATCCGCGCGGCTTCCTGCGGGGCGTGAAAGCCCATCGAGTTTTCCGCCGAGATGAAATCGAGCCGGAACTGGGCCTTGCGCTGTAGCTGCCTCGCGGGGGCCAGATTCCGTTCGGTCGCCCCACGCCGTTTGGCGGCGAGGAGCGCGTCCAACAGGGCGACCAGCGCCGTCTCCGCGCGGTCGAGCAGGTCTTGGGTGCGCCCCTGGATCGCTTCCGCGCGCGCAAGCATCTCCGCCTCGGAAAAATGATGGCACTGCAGGCAGGCGCGCGAGACGTTCAGCAGGGGCGAGCGGATGTGGTGGTCGGTCACCTTTGCGGCGCCTTCCCGCTTGTACGGCATGTGGCAGTCGGCGCACGCCACCCCGCTGCGCGCGTGCACCCCCTGGCTCCACATCTCGAATTCCGGGTGCTGGGCTTTCAAGACCGGCGCACCGGTCTCCGCATGCGTCCAGTCGGTGTGGCCGACCTCGTCATAATAGGCTTCGATCTGCTCGACCTTCAGCCCCTTATGCCAGGGATACGTCAACAATTTTTCCTTGCCTTTGAAGTAGTACTCGACGTGGCATTGGCCGCACACGAACGTCCGCATCTCCTGGCGGGTCGCCATGGTGTTCGGATCATAGTTAGGAATCCCCTCCGCTGCCTTCACCAACTTGATGGCATTGAGGAATCCCGGGCGGGTGACGCGCAGCTGCATCGTCACCGGATCATGGCAATCGATGCAGGCGATCGGGTGCTCGACATGCTTCCAGGCGTCCTCGAGCGGCATCGCGTTCACCTTCTCGAAGCCGGTCTGTACATCCCCGCCACCGACGGTTTCATAAACGCGCCGCATGCCGCCGGCATGGCACTGGAGGCAGGCGCCTGGCTGCTTGAACTGCTTCGTCCGCAGCGTCTGCTTCTGGTCCTCCAGCGAATACGCGTGTCCGCGCTCCTCGCGGTAATCCACGCCGAAGGCGTAGCCAGCGAAGATGCGCCGCCAGACCGGGTCCTCATCGAGCTTGGAAACATTCTCGCTGCCGCCGTAGCGCGTGCGCTGCGTGTCGACGGTGCGCTTGTACCCGTCATATTCGCGGGGAAAATTCCTGCCCCATTCGGCCGGATCGACGGTCTCCTCTGACAGCTCCACGAGTTGGACGTAGGTCTGGCGCGCCTCGTGCTTGCGCTCGCGGATGTTCATCAGCAGCGCCACCACCGCCGCCGTCAACGCTGCCGTCACGACCATCGCCACCCCATAGGCCACCCAGTGTCGTCTCATCTCTGATCTGTCCCGCCTCGCGTGTCGCCTGTCGCTTGTCGCCTGTCGCTAATCGAGAGCTAGATGCCCCACCGACCGATGACAGTCGGTGCAGCGCGCCGTGCCCTCCTCGACGTCGCGGTGACCGGCGATGTCCTGGACCGCCGCACGATGGCACTCGACGCAGTTATGCTGCAGCGCCAGGAGATTGCTACGCCGGATGCGGATCGGCTCGCGGAAGTTCTGCAGCGTGAATTTCTTGGAATGGTTCCAGCCGTTGTCCATCTTCACCAGGTATTTCTCCGGGAAGGCATGCGGCACATGGCAGTCGTTGCAGGTCGCCCCCGTCTGATGGCTGGAGCGTGCCCAGGAGTCGTAGTGCTCGCGCATGACGTGGCAGTTCATGCAGGCCTTCGGGTTGTTGCTCAGGTAGGACAAGCCTTCGGCGTATCGAAAGGTGTACGTGCCAACCCCGACCAAGGCCCCGACCATCACGCACAACGCCCACGGCAGCCAGCGTGTCGCCTGTCCCATCGGGTGTTAATTGTACCACCGTCAGCGGGTTGGCGACACGGGTGAGGTGATGCGCAACCGGCGCTTGGCGTCTTCGTGCAGGCGTTCAAACGTGCCCGCGGCCGCCGGCCGCATGACGTAGGGCGCGATGAAGACGAGCCAGCTCATCCCCCCCGCCATCCACGCGATCGACGCCCCGGCCAATAAGGGGAAATAGTGCGAGGGCATGACGTCGGCCAGGACGCGAGCGGCCGTCGCCACGCCGAGGGCCGCCGCCACCACCCACAAGGCCCACATGGGCCGCTGCAACCGTTGACCCTCGCCTGCGTGACTTAAGGCAACCATCGTGCCGACTGCAAAGGCCATCAAACTGAAGCCTCCCACAAACGTCAGGTGGAGCATCGCGATCCGATACCGAGGCCAGAGTCCCGCGCCCCAAAGACCTGCCACGACCATCCAGAGTGAGATCCAGAGCAACCGCGCGTAGAGCGCCCTCACGCGAGGCGGTTGATGCAGGGGCACCGACCACTCCCACATGGCCGTCACCACCGCAGCCCGCAGGAGATAGGCCATCCGCATCCACCCCAGACCCTCCAGCGCGAAGCTTAAGAGGAAGGCGCCGGCGCTGAAGAGATGGAGGCCGATGCGCCGTCGACGCATCCGACGGATCTGCTCAGCCGTCAACCCGTGAGGCATCACCAGCGGCATCTCACGCCCGAGCAATCGCGGCGCCATGAATCCCGCGATACCCACGACCACCGCCAGCAGAAATCCCTGATGGGCAAGCGGCGGCGCGGCGGCGATGACCCAGACGGGCGCATCGCCCCGCAGACCCCACAGCGTCAGAAGGCTTCCGAGGATCCCGCACGTCACGCCGACGGGAACCCAGAGAAATTCCGTCGGAGGCGACACGGTCACCTGCCGGTTGGCGAAACGACGCGCCGCAAACACCAAGAGCGTCGCCAGCAACCCGATCCAACAGACCAACGCTCTGGCCCACCACCCCAGGGACAGGCTCAGCACCTGGCCGATGAGCAGGCCGAGCACCGTCAGGACTTCACCGCTCGTGGCTGGATGAGAGGACGAAAACCTCGGCATGGCCGTCATCAGAAACCCGGCGACGAAGCTGAAGAGGTACGCGCCAAGCTGCACGCGGGCGTGGAAGGTGTTGGAGGCCGTCCCTCCCATCGCATACCCCACCCAGTGCCCGACCCCGAGGAGCCCGAAGAGGACCCCGAGGGGAAAGAACAGCCGGTACGGCTCACGTCGCAGGTCGGACCACGAAATCATGAAGACGCAACGGCGTGGAGGGACGTAGGTACGTAGGCGCAGGAGGGATCTTCGGCGAGGTAGTCGCCGGTGAGCGCATAGGCTCTGGCGCGGGAGCCCCCGCAGATCATCCGGAACTCGCAGCACCCGCAGCGGCCCTTCAGCAGGGCCGGGTCGCGAAGCTGGCGCATCAGCGGAGCCTCGCGATAGAGCTGGGCCAGCGGCGAGCGCCGGATGTTGCCGACGGAGAGCGGGAGAAATCCGCTGGGGCACACCTCGCCGACCGAGGAAATGAACACATGGCCCTTGCCGGCGTTGACCACCTGGGGAGAGATCCCAATCGGCCCGTGGCCGTTCTTTGAAGGAGGCGCCATGCCCTCGGCACATTGCCGCTGTAGCACGTACCGACGGTAATGCATCCCTTCGGTCACTTTAACGATGAACGGCGCCCTCCGGGACAGCTCGTAGAGCTTGGCGAAGACCTCCTCATGCTGCGAGGCGGTCAACGCGGGCACAGCACTCCCTCGGCCCACCGGTACTAGAAAAAACACCTCCCAGAACACAATCCCCAGGCGTTGAACGAGGGCGATCAGCCCCTCGAGGTCGTTGAGGTTCATGGCGCTGAGGACGGTGTTGAGCTGCAGCGGCAACGAGGCGCGATGCGCCCAGCCGGCTGCCTCCATCACTTTCGCAAACGCCCCCGCCACACCTCGGAACCGATCATGGGCTTCGGCCGTGCTGAAGTCAAGGCTCAGCGCCATCTGATCCAACCCGGCGGCCGTCAGGTCGCGGACCACATCCTCGGTCAGGCGCGGGGTCGCGGCGGGAATCGTCCCCATGCGCAGCCCGCGCTGCTTGCCGTGCCGGATCAGCGTCAGCAGATCCTGCCGCTTGAGCGGATCGCCCCCGCTGAGCACACAGATGGCTGCGCCTAAGTCGGCGATCTGATCGAGCAGCGCCGTCCCTTCGCTCGTCGTCAGCTCTCCGGGCAACGCAGCCGGCTGGGCTTCGGCGCGACAGTGCACGCATGCCAAGTCACAGGCCTGCGTGGTCTCCCAGATCACGATGAAGGGAGTCTGTGAAAAGTCCATCTCCGAGGCGTCAGACACTTTTTGGCGATTGCGTGTCTGACACGTGCGCGAAGGGCCAGGTGCCGCCGTCGGTCGTAAAAGCGCACTCCTGCTCGAAGCAGGCTTTGTCTTTATCCAGGCAGTTGACGATCCGCCAGGACCCGTCCGCCTGTTTGGTGAGAATCGCCCACACCTCCTTCTTCACGAAGGGACACTGCCGAGGCAGGTACTTCATCTCAGGCCGGTCGGTCATCCCCTCACCTGTGCCGCCACCCAGTGGATGGGAACCGCAGGAAACTTCCAGTGCGGCCGGCACCCCAACATGGACGCATTGGTTTCGTAAAACGTCGGCGGTTCGTACGTCCAGCCGGCCTTCAGGCGACGGGCTTCCTGCCGAAGCTTCGACCAGACGATCCGGCCGGCCAACGGCGCGACCAACCTCGCTTTCAGCCCGACCTCCCGTTTCATGTCGTCCAACAACGTCGTGAGTTTGCGGAACACCAGCGGGTTGCGCTCGCGGAACCACTGGCGGGCGGCCCACAGCGACGCCGGGAACGTCACCGTCAAATCCCTCGCCTCCCACGCAAAGCGGTTCCGAATGCGCGCATCCGCGTGATTCTTGTAGCGTTTCCATCCGGCCAGGACGGTGCGCGCGATCCGTAGGACGCTCGGGCCGTTCACCTCGAAATCCCGCCGGAACGCCTTGAGGATGAACTCGGTCTCCTGACCCCGCTTGATGTGTGGATGGCGGTGCCGGAAGATAAATTGCCCGTGGACATCTCCTTCCTGATATTCGCTGGGATCTTTGAGCGTCTGGTTGGCCAGATGCTCCGCGTAGAGCTGGGTGCCGGGGATGGGGGTATAGAGCATGAACTGGTGAAAGTCGCTGGCATGGCTGACCGCGTACTCGATGGCCTCGTCGATGTTGTCCGGGGTGTGCTCCTCGAGGCCGATGATGCTGGAGCCGAGGACCCGGATCCCATGTGACTGGAGGCTGCGCACCAGCTCACGGGTATCAATGCCTTGCAGCTTGACGTACCGGCTGTTCTTGCCTTCCAGCCCCATCCAGATCCACGAGATGCCCAGCCGCACCAGTTGTTCGATGGGGTAGGATCGCACCACGTGCGCCGAGCTGAAGACATACAACGACCACGACTTGCCGTGCTCCTCGATCAGCTCCAAGAGCCGCAGGGCGCGTTTTTTGTGCAGCAGGAAGTTCTCATCCATGACAAAAAAGGACCGGATCCCCATCCCCCGCTCGATCCCGCACATGACCTGGAACAGCTCATCGCCGGTCTCATAGAAATTGATGAACTTGCCCCTCCCCCCGAACATCGCGGAGGTGGCGCAAAAATTGCAGCCCATCGGGCAGCCGACGGAAGGGAGCAGGGCGGCGGCCACGTTACGCCCGCTGTTTCCCGCCTGGAACCCCATCACCCGCGTGCCGATGGCGGAGGAGATCAGCGGATGGCGGATCGGCTGGGTGGGGTCCTCGCCCAGGAATTGCCGAAACCACCGTATGCCTTCCCCCGGCACGACGTAGTCCGCGTTGATATGCTCCTTGAGCCCCGGGGCGTTGGCGACATGGCCGCCCACGACGATGGTGGCGCGAGGCAGATGTTCCCGCACCAGGCTGCACATCTTCTTGACCTTCTCGACATTCGTCAGAATCGAGCTGATCCCCACGATGTCATACTCATAGCTTGTCAGCTCGCTGATAAAACGCTCCAGCGTCGGAAAATCCAGCAGGGTGCAGGGCGCGCTGATATTCGTCTGGATCAGCATGATGCCCCAGGAGCGGTGGAACATGCGCAGGGAAAACGGCCCCTCCGCGCGCGTGACCTGGTTCTGATACAGTTCCATCGGATTGATCGCACGGCTGCCGTACTCATCGTCTTTGGCGTACGGTCCGAAGACGCTGGTCAGCAAGATCTTGGCGCGCGAGCCCAGGGGATGGACCGGCGGCGCCTGGCGCGTTGCTTCAGTCGCGATGCTCATCCCCCCTCCTGTGCGTACCCGCTCATGAGGCCACCATCCGCGCAAACAGGCGGGTGATGAGGCGGGAGAAAAACAACGTGGCGAACGTGGTGAACAACGCCACCTCCTGCGCGACGTTGAACAGCAGCCCGCTGACATCCAGGTCGTGGAGGCGCCCGCGCTTCCACTGGACCAGGCACCGCTTCCAAAACCGGTGCAGCGGCCGCCGCGACCAGGTCAGCGAGTGGGACCAGGGATTCACGCGACGCAGCCAGAGGCTCAGGCGCGTCGGGATCGCGGGGGCCTGCGGCCGGAACCGCGGCATCCGCCGCTGCAGCGCGGCGGCGACCCGCCCGTAGGCGCGCTGGACGTCGGCAATGCGCAGCCGGCGCCATCCCCTGACGCTGGACGGAATCCGCCGCAGCTCTTCGATGACGCCCAGCTCCAGGCGCGATCGCGCGCGCGTTTGGAGCCACACTTCCTCCATCTCCAGCGCCAGGCGCGGCCACAGCCGGGCATAGCGCCAGAAGTCGCGCATCCGCCGCTGCAGGTACGCCCAGCGGCTTTCCAGCGGCAGGCCTGGGCGGCGATCGCGCCGCGCCTTGAGGCGCACGAACCCGTGCACCATGGGATGCCCCTGCTCGACCATGATCGAGTGCTTGCACCAAATGAAATTGCCGAAGACCGGCCAATAATTCTCGCGGCGCACCCGCCGCAAAATCCGCTGCATGTTTTCGACGCTGTAAAACGTCTTCCAGGCGCTCTCGTAAGCCCGCGTCCATTCGTCCCGCGACATCCGGGGATGGGCCACCGTGGCGCGGAAGGAATCATAGCGGTTCAGATCAGGGTCCAAGGGCTCGCCGCGCTGCAGCAGCTGCAGATGGTCCTGCGAGCCGGGTAGTGGCGTGAGCATGAAAAACGAGGCCTGTTCAGGCCCCAGCTCCTCGACCAGGCGCCGGATATCTGCGGCCACCGACGCAGGCTCGTCGAATGGAAACCCGATAATGTACGCGACATGGGTGTTGATGCCGAAGGCCCGGTAGGCCTCGATCAGCGCGCGGAACTCCGCGGTCCGGTTCTGGCGCTTGCCGGCGGCTTCCAGGTTAGCGGGATTGAGGCTCTCCAGGCCGATGAACACCTGCGAGCAGCCGGCCGCCTTGGCCTTGGCGATGAAATTCGGCAGCTTGTACGACTGGGTGTCCGCCTGGATCATGAACGTGATGCGCAGGCCCTCGCGGCGCAGTCCCATCAGCCCGTCGAGGATGGCCTCCCAGTGCTTGTTGCGGCAGAAATTGTCGTCGGTGAAGAAATAGTAGGAAATCCCGCGGCGGTAGTTGTCCCGGACCCACTCCAGCAGCCGCGTCACGTCCCGGAAGCGCATGCTCCGGCCCTGCACGTTGATGACCGTGCAGAACGAGCAGCTGAACGGGCAGCCCCGCCCGCAATCCAGCATGCCGAAATTCGGCGCGACGAACCGCCGCAGATGCCGGGGGCTGATCTTCGGCAGCGGGGCGTGCTGCAGCGGCGGCGGTTCCAAAAGGAAGTTGTACACCGGCTGCAGCGTCCCGGCCAGGGCGTCGGCCAGCACGCGCTCCCACCGGCCTTCGATCTCCCCGGCCACGAGGCTGACGCCGGCCTCCAGCAAGCGCTGGAGCTCCGGCGGTGTCTCCGGCTGCATGGCCAATGACCCGCTGACATGGAATCCCCCGACGAGCACCGCCACGCCGCCGGCGCGCAGCGCCAGCGCCAAGTCGCCGGCCCGCACGAACTGGTTGGATTGTACGCCGACCAGGCAGGCGATGACGCGCGTGGAGCGCCGGCGGCTGCGGCGCACGATGGCCGACACGTCGACGCGCTGCACCGACTCATCCACGAGCTCGATCCGCCACCGCAGGCGGCGGCCCAGCACGCCCCGCTGCCGGACGTCCTCGGTCAGGCCGTGGAGGCACGCCAGCGTATTGCTCGGCAGCACGCCGCGCCAATGCCGGATCACATAGCCCTGGTCGTCGTATTTGGAGGGTTTGATCAAATAGATGACGAGGCGGTCGGTCATCCCTTCACCACCGCGATTTCCTCGTCGGTCAGGTAACAAGCCGGGTCCGCCGCCCACGGGTCTCCGGTGGCTTGCAGCGCGCGGACGCGGAACGACCCGCCGCACATCGCCTGCCACCGGCACGACGCGCAGCGGCCCGTGAGCAGGGGCAGCCGGTTGCGCAACCCGCGCAAGATCGCATCGTCGTTGGACGTCCAGATCTCGCTGAAGGGGCGTTCGCGCACGTTGCCAAGCCGGTGCGTCTGCCAGAACTGATCGGGGTGGACGTCCCCGACGGCATCGATGTTGGCGATCCCGATGCCGGAGGAATTGGCCCCGCCGCCGTTCCATTCGATCAGGCGCCGCGTCGCCTCGGCCCGCGCGGAATCCTCCGCCAGGAGCTTGCGATAGAGGTAGACGCCGTCGACGTGATTGTCGACGGTCAGCACCTCAACCGAGAGATTCCGCTCGCGCAGGCGGCGGGTCCACGCGCAGATTTGATCCAGGGCCTGCCGCGTCTCCTCATGGGTCAGGTCGTCGTGCGCCAGACGAGCCCCCCGCCCCGAGTACACCAAGTGGTAGAAGCAAACGCGGTGGATGCCCTCCCGCTCGACGAGCTCGAAAATGTTGGGCAGGGCCTCGAAGTTGCGACGGGTCATGGTGAACCTTAAACCCACCTTCTGCCCCACGGTCTGCAGATGGCGCACGCCCGCCAGCGCCGCGTCGAACGCGCCGCGCCGTCCCCGGAACCGGTCGTTGAGGGCCCCAAGCCCGTCGAACGAAATGCCCACGTACGAAAATCCCGTCTGCTTGATGCGCTCGGCCGTTGTGCGGTCAATCAAGGTGCCGTTCGTCGAGAGGGTCAATCGCAATCCCAGCCGTCGGGCCGAGCCCGCCAGCTCAAAGAGGTGTGGATGGTAGAGCGGCTCGCCGCCAGAGAGCAAGAGCGCGGGGATCTGAAAGCGCGCGAGATCCTCCAGCATACGGTTCGCGTCATCGACCGTCAGTTCGCCGGGATAGTCGCGATCGGCCGAGTTGGAATAGCAGTGCACGCAGTGGAGATTGCAGCGCCGGCTCATCGTCCAGACGACGATCGGCCGGCGCGCGCCGGCCGAAGAGGCCACGCGGTGAGGCTGGGCGTCGGTTGGATGGGCCGCCGCCCCGTCATGACGAGTGAGTACCTGCCCGTAGCGCAGCGAGTCGCTTTCGCTGTCGAGGCCGCAATACAGTTTCGTGACGTTAATCATCCCACCATCTCGCAGACACGGAGTGACCGCTTGGGTAACCGTTCGGCCGCCTCGCGCAAGGCGTCCACGCATCGGTCGATCTGATCGGCAGAAGTGAAGTAGCCGGGGCTGATGCGCACGGTTCCATCTGGAAACGTACCCAGCGCGCGATGCGCGCCCGGCGCGCAGTGCAACCCGGCGCGCACCGCAATGCCGCGTTCCTGATCGAGAAACTGGGCGACCTCGGAGGCCGGGCATCCCTGCACCGCCATCGAGACGACGGCGATGCGATCCTCCAATCGTGAGGGGCCGTAGACCGTCAGCCGCCCGTCCGCGCGGCATCCCTCCAGCAACTGTCGGGTCAGTGACAGCTCATGCGCGCGGATCCATGCTACGCCAAACTGGAGGATGAACTGCAGCGACTCGCGCAGCCCCGCCAGCCCCAGGGTGTTGGGCGAGCCGGCCTCAAACGCGTAGGGAAACTCCTCAGGCTGCAGCGGCAGCTCGGAGAAGACCCCGGTCCCTCCTTCGCGCCACGGCGAGAGCCTGGCCCGCGGCCCGATGTACAACCCGCCGGTCCCCGGAGGACCCAGCAAGGCTTTATGACCGGGGAAGGCGAGCAGGTCGATCGCCGCCGCCTCCACATCGATGGGCGCGGCTCCGGCGGTCTGCGCGGCGTCGACGAGGAAGAGCGCGCCATACTCGCGCACGATCGGGCCGATTTGCGCAATCGGCTGCAGCGCGCCGGTGACGTTGGAGGCGTGCAGGACCGCCACCAGGCTGGTGCGGCTCGTCAGGGCCTTGCGGATGTCACCGGGGTCGACGATCCCCTCGGCAGGCACCGCCACACGGGACACCTGGATCAGCCCTCGATGCTCCAGCCGGTTCAGCGGCCGGGCCACCGAGTTGTGCTCGAGCACCGTCGTCACCACATGATCGCCCGGCCTGACCACGCCCTTGATCGCCATGTTGAGCGCATCGGTGGCGTTCATCGTCAAGACGATCCGCTGAGGCTCCGGCACGTGAAGGAGATCCGCCAGGAGGCGTCGCACCTCGTCCACCACCGCGCCGCTTCGCTGCGCCATCGCGTAGCTGCCGCGCCCCGGGCAGCCGCCGAATTCCTCCAGCAGCCGCCCGAGCTGCTCATAGAGCCGCGGAGGTTTGGGGAACGACGTCGCCGCGTTATCCAGGTACACGGTCATCCCACGCCCTGGCAGGGCTCCGCCATCGGCGGAGCCGTCGCCAACTCCTGGTGCAATCGCGTGTCGTGGGCGACCCCGCCTTCGGCGGGGCTGCTAGGGCGTGGGATCATCCGACTCGTTTGGCTCGTTCCCGGAAGGCCTCAAGCCACAAGAGCCCTCCGGAGATCGCCAGGAAGACGATCCCGACCAGGCCGCTCGTCGTGGGAGGCACCTCGGTCTGCCCGATGACGATGCGCAACTGGGGCACGATAAGCCAGCGCGCCACATGCACGATCCCCGCGATCCCGAAAAATCCCGACACCCACGTCGCCCACCAACAGCGTGTCCACATTGTGGTCCTCCGACGTCTCTTTCCCTGAATGCACGAAGCTGTACGCTACCTCCGTCCCTGCTCAGCGTCTATGATACGCGTCATCCCACGCGCCTTGACGTAGTCTTCCGGGGTATTCAGGTTCAAAAAGCTCAAGCCCGTGGGATCGTACCGAGCCAGCAGCTTGGGCGCGACCCGTTTCACGCACACCTTCCGCGCCAACGCACGAAGGCTTAAGCGCCTTGCGCGAAGCTGTGCCTCAATCACCGGCACGATCGAGGTGGCGTACACCGCATGGAGCGGGTGAAGCCCCTCGTCCGTCTCCGGCACGACCAGGTCGTACCCATCAGCCTGCTCGATGAGAAACCGAATCAGCGCCGGGTGCAAGAACGGCGCGTCACACGCGCACACGAAACACCGAGCGTAGGAGGCCGCCCGCAAGCCAGTGTAGAGTCCCCCCAGCGCATGGGCGTCTGGCACGAGGTCTTCAACGACGTGGACGGCAAGACGCGGCACCTGCCGCGCATCGCGCACCGAGACGATGAGCTCCTCCACGAGGGGGCGCACCGTGTCAATGACGTGTTCGATCAGTGTGACCGCCCCCCACGGCAGGCGCGCCTTGTCCCGTCCCATCCGCCGGCTCTGCCCGCCGGCCAGGATGAGCCCCGTCACCCCTTCACGGTTGGCGGTCCGCGGCATCACGCACCTTCGGCGTCGTTCCATCAGTGCCGATCGCGGTTTTCCAGATCGGCACGTCCTGCTTGATGGTCTCAATCAAGAACCGGCAGGCCTCAAAGGCCTCTGCTCGATGGGGCGCCTGAACGCCGATGAGCACGGCAATGTCTCCAACAGCCACTCGTCCGAGGCGGTGACGGACTTCGACGCGGTGAAGCGGCCAGCGCTGTGTGGCCTGTTCGATCAGCCTGGCCATCATGCGCTCGGCCATCGGCTCATAGGCTTCATAGTCGAGCGCGCTGATGGGCCGACCGTCTTCGTCAGCGCGCACGATGCCCACGAATTCCACCGAGGCGCCGCTGTAGACATCAACGGTTCCTCGATGCCACTGTGAGACGTCAATCGGCTCTCGTGACAGATAGCCCACCGTGTTGTTACTTGTTGCTTGTTGCTTGTTGCTTGTTGCTTGTTTCATCCTCCGCTCACCGGCGGGATGATGACGACTTCATCGCCATCATGCAGCTCGACGTCGCCGGATACATACGCACAATTGACGGCCAGCCGGGACACGGCAAGTAGCGGCTCCACCTGTGGATGCCGGTCCTTTAACATCCCGAGGAGATCGCCACTGCTTGCGCCGTTCGGTAGCGGCACGGCCATCTCTGAGTCACCGATGCGATCCCGAAGCTGAGCGAAGCAGAGGACCGTGACCGTCATTGACCGGCTGACGAGGGCTGACAGGCCTGTCTCTCCTTGAACACTGAGACACAGAAGGTCGTCAGCTGCTCCAGTTCGTCCGGCAACAGGGTGCCGGGATGCACGCCGACCCGACAGGCTCCTGTGCCGATCTCAAGACGTGGCCCTGGACTTGGCTCAAGCCGGATGGCGGGATGGACGCCGTCGTGTTTGAAGCCCTCAACCAGGACCAGATCGACCCGGCCCGCCATCGGCGAGGTGGCCTCATGGATCGAGTGCTCATCCGGCGTCCGCATGATCCATGCGGCGCGCTCCGGCGAGATCACCGCGATGGCATCCGCCCCAGCCTGGACATGGCGCCAACTATCTTTTCCGGGCCGGTCCATCTCAAAGCCGTGGTGCGTGTGCTTGACCGTCCCAATCCGGATGCCGTTCGCGCGGAGCCGTGGGATGAGCCGCTCGATCAGCGTCGTCTTTCCGGAATCCGAGGCTCCGATGACATGCACCACGCCGGGCCTCGCTGAGCTAGTCGCTGAATCGCAGCACATCCACCTCTTCTCCTGCTGGGATCTGTTGTCGATCCTCCGGGATGACGACGAACGCATTGGCCTGCGCGAGGGCCTGCATCATGGCCGAGCCTTGTTTCTCCGTGGGTGCGGCTTCAAGGCGTCCATCCGCGGCGGGCGCGACATGGGCCGTCAGAAAATGACGACGCGCATCCTTCTTTGACACACCCTTCTTCAGGAGCGCTCGCGCAGACCGTGGCTGCGCGTCGTGCTCGCCCTCCAGACGTCGGATGAGCGGCTCGATGAACACCAAGAAACCCACGACGCATGAGATCGGGTTGCCCGGCAGGCCGAAGACCCAGTGGTCGCCCAGCCGCCCGCACAGCAGGGGCTTGCCCGGCTTCATCGCCACCCGCCAGAAGACGGTGGTCATGCCAAGCTCCGAGAGCACGCGCTTCACATGGTCATGCGCTCCAACGGAGACGCCTCCAGAGATCAGCAACACATCCGCCGAAAGGCCCCGCCGGATGCGCTCCGCAATGGCGTTCGGATCATCAGCGACGATCCCTAAGTCTTCGCACCGGCCGCCGGGATTCAGCAGCAACGTCTGAAGGACAATCCGGTTGCTGTCGTAGATCCGGCCGGGAGCCAGGGAAGTTCCTGGTGGCGTCAGCTCACTGCCGGTCGCAAGCAGACCAACCTGTACCCGCCGGAAGACCGGGACCTCCACAATCCCGCTGTTGGCAAGGAGCCCCAGTCGCTGGGCGTTGAGGCGCCGTCCCGGCTCAAGCAACACGTCACCCCGTCGCACATCTTCCCCCTGCCGGCGGATATGTTGACCGGACGACACCGGGGAGCGGATTTCAACGCATCCATTGCGCAACCTTCCATCTTCCAGCATGAGCACCGCATCGGCGCCGGATGGGACTGCTGCGCCCGTCATGATTTTCACGGCCGTGCCGGGCACAACCGGCGTCTCCTGCCAGCCGCCTGCCGCCACTTCACCGGCGATCGTCAACTTCACCGGCTGCTCGGCGCAGGCCGGCTGGGTGTCGGGCGCACGCAGCGCATAGCCGTCCATCGCCGAGTTGTCAAACGGCGGCAGGTCTATCGGGGCGCGTACGTGCTCCGCCAAGACACAGCCCACCGCTTCCTCAAGCCGGCGACGCCTGATGGAAAGGGGCCTGGCCATCGCCTGAATCTTCGCCCACGCTTCATCCACGCTGACCATCGTCATCCTGTCATCGCCAGTCTGAGCAGCTTGAGCGCTGCGACAAGCAGCACGACAGCCAGCAGCCGCTTGAGCAACGCCCCAGAGAAGTGATTCGCCCCAAGGCGCGATCCAACAAGGCCGCCGACACACGCGGCCACAAGCAGCGGCCAGAGCACCCCGTAGTCCACCGCGCCGCGCGCGAAGCGCCCGGCAAGACCCGACGCTGAATTGACCAGGATAAAACAGGCCGAGACGGCTGCGGTCTGCTTCGCGTTTGCCCATCGCCGCAGCAACAGCAGCGGGCTCAAGAACACACCGCCACCGACGCCGACAACCCCGGAGAGCCATCCGATCCCCGCCCCCACCGGCACCGCCACGCCCAGTCTCGGCGGTCTCAGTGGGTCTTGGTGCCGCCCCGTGATGAACAGACGCAGGGCGGCGATGAACAGCGCGCCTGCCAGCAGCGCCTCGTAGGCCGGCACAGACACCGGCGTGGCACCTCCCAGGAACGCCGCCGGAATGGAGGCGGCGAGAAACGGCCAGGCCAACCGGCCCACGAAGTGGCCGGCCCGAGCGAATGCCAGCCAGCCCATGGCGGCCACCAGGAGGTTGAGCGTCAGCGCCGTCGTCGCCATCTGATCCGGCGCAAGGGCCGCAGGTCCCAGCAACAGCAACGCGAGATAGCCCGAGGCGCCGCCGTGCCCCACCGAGGCATAGAGGAGCGCGATCACCAAGAAACTAGGAATGAGCCACAGGAGCTCGCGTTCCATGAGACCGTCCCTCGATCATCTCCAGCGCGTGCGGCAACAGCGGCAGCAACACGCGCAGGCATGCCTCGACCCCTTGAGGACTGCCGGGTACATTGACGATGAGCGTGCGGCCCCTGAGTCCGGCAGCCGCCCGCGAGAGCCACGCCAGGGGATTCTGTCTGGCCGTCGCAGCGCGCATGGCTTCCGGCAGACCTGGCACCTCGCGCTCTATCACACGACGCGTGGCCTCCGGCGTCACATCGCGTGGTCCGAACCCTGTCCCGCCGGTCGTGATGACGAGCGACAGCTTGAGCCGGTCCGCGAACTCGACGAGACGCTCCTGGATAGCGTGCAGCTCATCAGGGACGAGCGCGGACTCGCGCACGACGAAACCCGCCTCCTCCAGGAGCCGACGGATCAGCGGGGTGGTCGTGTCTGCCCGCTCGCCACGCGAGCGTGTGTCGCTGATAGTCACGATGCCGACGCGCGTCATGCGACGCTCCGCGCCACTGGGCGCGTGAAATCGTGCCGGCCGCCAGTTTTTTCCTCGAGCTGAATGGGGCCGATGACCATGGAGGGATCCGCCGCTTTGCACATATCGTAGATCGTCAGCGCAGCCACCGATGCCGCGCACAATGCCTCCATCTCCACCCCGGTGCGATCCATGGTCTTGACCGTCGCTGCGATGCGCACGCCATCGTCCTGCACCTCGCAATCGACGACGATGTGGGTCAACCGAAGCGGGTGGCACAGCGGAATGAGATCCGCCGTTTTCTTGGCGGCCTGGATGCCAGCGATCTTGGCCGCCGCGAGCACGTCGCCTTTGGGGATGGCCTTGTGCCTGAGCTGCGCGATGACCGCCGGCCGGATACGGATCCAGGCCGACGCGCGCGCCATGCGCGGCGTGGCACCCTTCCCACCCACGTCGACCATCCGGGCCGATCCGCGGCCATCCACGTGCGTCAGCGCCGCCTTCATCCCACCACCTGTGCGCCCCGCCGAAGGCGGGGCCACGGGTTGAACCCGCAACGCGTATCAAGGCCGCCAGGGCCGGAAGCGACGACGCGGCCTTGATGCATAGGTGGTGGGATCATCCTCCCACTCCCGCCATGCACAACCGAGGACTTCCAACCTCTCGCTGGGCCATGGTGTGTTGTTCGGGCTTGGCGGCCACGGCGTCCCGGATCAGGTGCGCCAGACGCTCACGATCCACGGCAGGCCTGAGGGCCGGCAAGAGATCGACGGCTGATTCCTGATCCAGGCAAGGGCGCAATTGGCCCGTCGCCGTCAACCGAAGCCGATTGCACCGCGCGCAGAAGGCCTGCGTCACCGCCCCGATGATCCCCACGCTGCCCCGCGCCCCCGCCCACGTGTAGGCACGTGCCGGTCCGCAGCCCACAGGGCCGTCGAAGGGGCGCAATTCGCCCAGGGCGCTTAAGCGCGCGAGGATCTCCTCGGATGGGACGAGCCGCTCCCGAGCAAAATAGTCCCCGATCGGCATGAGCTCGATGAAGCGCACGTGCAACGGTCGATCCACCGCCAGTCGACCCAACTCGACAATCTCATCGTCGTTCACGCCGCGCATGACGACGACGTTGAGCTTGACGGGGTGGAGGCCGGCGTCGAGCGCCGCCTCGATGCCCGCGCGCACATCGCCGATGGAGCCGAAGCGGGTGATCCGGCTAAAGCGATTCGCCAGCAAGGTGTCGAGGCTGATGTTCGCTCGGCGCAGGCCGGCGCGCGCCAGCGCCTCGGCGCGCCGAGCCAACAGGACGCCGTTGGTGGTCAGCGACAGGTCCTCAAGCTGAGGGATGGCGCTGAGCAGGCGCACGAGCTCCACGACCCCCTCGCGGACCAACGGCTCGCCTCCCGTGAGCCGAACACGCGTCAACCCCAGAGCGACCCCGACGCGCACCACCTCCGCGATCTCCTCAACGCGCAGGATCTCCTCGCGCGCAATCCACTCTACACCCGAGGCCGGCAGGCAGTAGACGCAGCGCAGGTTGCACCGGTCGGTCACCGAGATGCGCAGGTACGTGATCCGTCGCCCAAACCGATCAATCAGCATCGCGTCTTCACGCTCACATTTTGCATGCCGCATTCCGCACTCCGAATTCCGAACTAAAAAAGGCCAGCTCCTCAGCGGAAAGGGAGCTGGCCGCGTTGACGCGTCAGCGTGTCTTCTCCTTTCCAAGCACGAGGAGGCGAGGTCGTTTCCTTCCTCACCCGTCCCCGTCGCTTTGCTTCGCAAAGCGAAGCATCGGGGAAGGGGCCCAGGCGCCATACTCACGTCACGAGGTTAGGCGCCGGGGCTCGGAGAACCGAATTGTCTACTGGCGCGCGATTGTCACGCGCGCAGACGTGCGCCGCCTTTTGTTATCGACACGGGCTCTCACACAAGCCGGATCGCGCCAAGATCGTTGACGGTGCGGCAGACCTCGACGCACACGCCACAACCGTCGCACGACTGGGCGACGATGGTCGGTTTGCCGCCGTCAAGCACCATCGCCTCATCACGAAGCGGACAACGGAGATAGCAGGTTTGGCAGGCGCCGCCACCCCAGGCCAAGCAGCGCGCCGGATCAATGATGGCGATTTGTTGGCCGGACGCCCACCGCGTCCGGCACTTCGCTCGGCCCTGATGGCCGTCGCTGCGGGCGGTCGATGGGTGCTCAGTCACGCGCACCGCCGCCAGCGCCATGGTCTGGTCGAGCACCGTCCGGATCCCGCCCAGCAGATGCCGTGGCGCGAATCCGAGAAATTCGCGTCGATTGACCGTGGGAGAGGCGTCGTCGATCATCCGTGCACCGCGTAGAGGCGCGTGCGATAGAGCTCCGCGCACTGCACACACGCCCCGTGGGCCGGCGTCCAGTCCGGATAGTCGGCCTGAATGGCCTGCGCAACCGGCGCCCATTCGCCATCCCATGCGCGCACCCCGTCACGCGTGGGGAAATGGCACAAGGGACAGCGCACCCCTCCGGCCCCGAGCATCCGGGTGAGGCGCTCATCCTTCGCCAAGTCGAGCAACTCGCGCTGCGTGCAGCGGTCCCGGCTGCCAAGGTCCTGAAGCACCGCCTCACGCCGACGCGGCTGCCACGAGGCAAAAGCCCGGTCAAGCTTCCGGCGGTGCTGTTCCGCCTCAGGCAGAGGCCAGTCGTGGCGTCTCATTCGAGACGCCACCCACACATTCCACAGCAACCGGAAGCGCTCCCGAATGAGGTCATGTTCCGTTTCGCACTCGCCGCCAAACGCTGGATGCGGCTCGTAGGCGAAGGCCGGATCGAGCATGTCGTCTACATGCATCAGCTCATGCCGGAGGAATGCCGTCAGTTTCCCGCGGTCGAGGCAGCGCATGGCCTGCAACCCGATGAACAGTGTCGTTGAGACATGCAGGGTCAGTCGCGCGTCCCCAGGCTGTCCGATATACAGCTCCACCTGCTCATCCTTGTTGTTCCATACTCGCCGGACAACGAGGAGCTCAACGTGCGCCACGACGTGCGGAAATTCTGAAAGCCGTGCCGTGAACAGTTCGGCTAATCCGAGCGCCTCAAAGGTGCAATGAGCCAACTGTTGGAACGCGATGTCTCGTTGCTGAGCATCCGGCAGCTCATAGACGGCTTCGCGCTCCCGGTGGAACGAGGAAGCGACCTCGCCATGGCCGGCTGACCGCAGCCGGCGTAGCTCGAGAAACACCGCCTCTTCAACAAACGCCGGATCAAACCGAAGCTCAACAGCCATTGGCTGGCTTTCCCTGTGGGAGGGCGCACGCGGCACATCCCACCGCATCCTGCTCCGTTGGGGAGCGCAACGGCAGATCGCACGAGCCAAGCGGAACACCCATCCGCGCGCACTCCTGCGACAGCCAGCCCAGCACCATCGTGGCGGCCGCACCTTCGATGCCTGATCCAGCGGCCCGCGACAGCCTTAAGCAGAACGCCGGCCCCCAGCGGCCGAGATGATCGGCAAGGAATTGCCGGGTCGCCGCGTCGCACACCTGCGCATGCTCCGCAGCTTCCTCATCCACCGCACAGGCATGTTTGTACAGAAGGTAGTGCAGAAATTCGCATTCCGTGGCGATGTGATCCACGCGCTCATGCGATGCGAAGGACGCGCGCAAGCCGAAGGCTTGATAAAACGCCGCGATGTCGCCAAGCTCCTGCGGCTGCCGATGGCTGTGCTCCTCGCCGTACTCGAGCTCATAGGGCGGGGCCGCGCTCTGCACCGAGTGGCCGAAGATCCGCTCGTAGTCGCGGGACCACTCCGCCATCGACGCCGCGTCCAACGCGGCGGCGAGCCGACGAGCGGCCTCGCGAAGTCCGGCCTCGCCGTTCGATCCCAGCGCCATCACCTCAAGCAGCCGATGATGCTC
>MHGA01000022.1:0-35633 GCA_001804415.1 Candidatus Aquivivens invisus | reverse complement strand
ACGTGGAACGGCTCCTCGACCTGGGTCCGCACTAATTCTTTCCCATCCTCGCCGTAGCCGATGATCGTGTCGTTGTACATCACAAACGGCTTGCCGTGGGTCGTCGTCTCGTAGACCTTCGGCCCCTCTTGGATCTCATAGCGGAAGATGATGCGGTTGGTTCGGCGGAAGAGCTGGAGCACGGCCAACAGCTCTCGATCTGGGGCCAGGTACTTGGCAATCGCTTCATCCACGCCAGGCCCGAACATTTGCCTCAGATACCCCCGCGGCACCCAGCGCGGAGGCATGTAGAACCCGTTGGGGGCGGTCCCAAACTGCGGATAGAGCGGCAGGGCCACCTTCGCGACTTTCACGAGGTAGTAGATGGGGTTGTAGCGGTCCTCCGCCCAACTGCCGTCTTGGTTCATCTTCACCAGCCCCTGCAGACGGATCTGGCCGATGCACGCGGCCATGCAGCGCGTTTCCATCGGCCGCCCGCCAGTCTCCGGGTCCTTGCCTTCGATGCGCGGGTAGCAGGCGATGCACTTCTCGCTGACCCGCGTGCTCGGACGGTACATCGCCTTCTTGTAGGGGCAGGCTTCCACGCACTTGCGGTAGCCTCGGCAGCGCTTCTGATCAATGAGCACGATGCCGTCCTCGGGACGCTTGTAGATCGCCTTGCGCGGGCACGCCGCGAGACAACCCGGATAGGTGCAGTGGTTGCAGAGGCGGGCGAGATAGAAGAACCACGTCTTGTGCTCGGGAAGCGAAGCCCCTGTTTGGGAGATGCCAAGCGTCCCGCCGCCGTCGCTGGTCGTCGACGTATCCTCGTAGATGTTCGGGAAGCGCCACTCCTCATCCGTCGGCAAGTAGCCCAGCACGCGCTGCGGCTCAGGACCGATGCGCTGCTCGGCCGCTTCGAAGATCGTCTTGCCCTGATACACCCCTTTGTCATCCCAACGCTGCGGCTCCCCACTCGCCTCTTCCAACAGCTTCAGGATCTTGATGTCCCACGACTGGGGGTAGCCGCCGTAGGGCTTGGTCTCGACGTTGTTCCACCACATGAACTCCTGCCCCTTGGAGAAGGTCCAGGTGGATTTGCAGGCCATGGTGCAGGTCTGGCAGCCGATGCAGCGGTTAAGGTTAAACACGAACGCGAACTGGCGCTTCGGATACGCCCCGGCATAGGAGTAGGACATCTCGCGGCCGAGCTGCCAGTTGAACACCTTAGGCATGACGCCGAACCTCCTGGATCGCTTCCTCTATATACGCGTCTCCCTTCTCCCGCCAGACCAGGTACGGCCCGCGGTAGAGGGGATTTCTGAACATCACCCGCAGCTGCTCATCGGACCAGCCGTCCCGCGCGAACTCCTCGACGAAGCACCTCGCCATTTCTCTCAAGGACGCGTCATCCTGGACCGGCAGGATCACGCCTTGCAGTTCAAACGGATCGTCCGGTTCAAGCGCTTTCATCGCCAGCCCCGGAGATCCGACGCACCATGCGGGCCAAGTGCGAGGCCTGCCGCTCGTAGGTCAGGACGAGGACGACCGCTCCGGCAACAGCCACGAGCAAGGCGGCCAGGAACAGCACAAGCGAGGCCCGTCCAATCGCCGCCAGACGCTGGATTTGACCGATCAGCTCGGCGGCCGTCGTCTGCGCCGTCAGGACGGGACGCAGAGTCCCCAGTCCAAGACCGGCCAAAAAGACGATAAGCAGCAAAGACACGATCGCCGCGGCGGCGGTGGTAAGCAACGCGCGTCTGCGGATGGTCCCCACGCCCTTCAAAAACTGCTCATCTTCGAGCGTCAACATCTCGCCCCCCCGTCTAGACGAAGAATCCGCCGTCGAGATACTTGCGCATCGTGTCGTTCTCTGCGGCGGGGGTGTAGCCCGTCGTGGCCGGCGCCCAGGTTCCCTTGGCCCCGAGCCCGCCGTCCTCGGCCTTCGTCACGCGCACCAGCGTCTCTTTCGGCACGGTGTTGACCGCGTGGTTGTCCGCCTCGCCGCCGAAGAGAAAGCCCATAAACACCTTCGCCTTGTGGAAGAGCGAATCGGTCTGGTGCATCGGCATGTGCCAGTTGCGCGTCACACTCTGCTGTGAGCCGTAGCGGAAGTTCGCCTGGTAGCCGGTGTCGGCGGAGAGGGCCCGCCCGTCCTTGCGCATCTCTGCCGCCTTCACGGATTTCTCCGTGGCGATGTAGGTCCCGTGCTTCATCATGACGATGTGGTAGGGGTAGGCCGGGTTGTACTTGACCCGCAGCATCAGCCGCGCGACGCGGTAGAACGGGTCATCCGGTTTGGCCCCGATGTAGGGACGATCCGCCGGGTTCGCATCGACATAGACATAGTCGCCGTCGTTGATGCCGAGGTCCTTCGCCGCCTGCGGGTTCATGTGGACTTGGTGCTCGCCCACCCCCGGAGCGCGCGTATCCATCCGGTACGGGTCGCCGAAGTTGGAGTCCCAGATCTGATGCCAGTCCACGTTGCTCCAGAGCGAGTGGACGCGGTGGCGGCTTTTCGGCGTGAGGCAGTAGAACTTGAAACCGCGTTCCCACAGGAAATTCTTGGTTTGCTTGACCTCAGGCCAGGCCAGCTTGACGTTCCGGATCGTCCGCTCGTCCCAATGCTCAGCGGTCAGCGGAATCCCATAGTCATTGGGACGGATATAGGGATTGCTGCTGACGATGACATTGGGCAGGTACGGGGTGGCTTCGGTTCCCTCACGGTGCACGATGAAGTTCTCGCCGTAGTCGATGGCTTCCGGCACGTCCGTGTACGCCTGAAGCCGTCCGTGATCGGTGTAGAAGGGCACATCCTCATGCACCTGCTCCCAGAACGGCACCCGAGGGTAGGTCCGGAAGAGCATGAGGGCGCCGCCCGGCGGGCCGTACTTGCCCGCCATGATGTCCTCAAGACGATAGCCGACCGTGGTCGTGCAGGAATCCAGCAGGCGCTGGATGTAGACTTCGCGCTTGCCTTCCAGCGCAAACTTCCAATAGTCCTGGACGCGTTGATCGCCGATGATCCGCCCAAGCGCGTCCGCGATCTGCGCCAGAATCACCAGGTCATCCCGGCTGTCGAACACCGGAGGAATCCCGCCCTTCCAAATTTGCAGGAAGGGATTGGAGCAGGACGCGGTGACCTCCAACCCTTCGGACTCAAGCCACGAGTTCGCCGGCAGCGCGATGTCCGAGTACTCGATCGTCGCCGTCATCTGGATATCGACGGAGAGGATCATCTCGACGTTCGGGTTGACGTTCTTCACCATCTCGTAGACGTGCTTGGCATTGTTGATGAGGTTGACGTTGGTAAAGAGCATCGCCTTGGTGGGCGTGGGCATGTGGGTGGCACCCGTGAACACCTTGCGGCCGGCCTTGGGCGTGTCGACGATGAGCGGCTTATCCCCGTGGTTCCAGTAGGCCGGCTCTTCATCCTTGAAGTAGGCGTGCGCGTGGATGTCCTTGCCGTGCGCAGCCGGATCGAGATTCGGGGCAAAGGGATCCTCGGCCACCCAGCCCTTAAACCCCGGGCCGGTCCACGGCGAGCCCTGGAAGAGCGCGGCCTTGTAGTTGCCGGCCCAGCCATAGCAGCCCCCACCCCGCTGGCCGATATTGCCGGTCAGCATGAGCGGCAGATACGCGGCGCGGTTGGCTTCGGTCGCGTGAAAATAATGGTTGATCCCTTCGCCCTGGTGGATGGCGACAGGCTTGATGGTGGCGATGTCCTTCGCCAGCTGCTCGATGAGCTCCTTCGGGGCATGCGTGATGTCGTGGACGGCCTCAAGGCTGTAATCCTTCAGATGGATCTGGTACATCGACCACAGCGTCATCACCTCGATGGATGCGCCGTCCACCGTCGCCACCATGAAGGTCCCTTCCAGGGCCGGCGTCACACCCTTGGCGCGCAGCCTGCCGCCGACATCATCGCGCGTGATCGCCGCCGGCGCCTTGGAAGTTTCGTCCCACACCACAAAATCTCCGAGCTTGGCGTATTGCTCATCCTTCAAGCCCTGGAGTTTGTAGCTCGGGCCATCCTTGGAGAGCTGCCCCTGGTAGCCGGGAATGATGTCCTGGGCGCGAAGGCGCCGCAACGTATCGGTCCGCACCAACAGCGGGAAGTCGGTGAACTGGAGGAGGAACTCGCGGTCATACCAGCCGCGGTCGACCATCAGGCGGGTGATCCCAAGAAATAGCGCCGCATCGGTCTGCGGCCGGATTGGAATCCAGTAATCTGATTTCGAGGCCGGCGGGCTGTACTCCGGAGCGATCGTCACCAGTTTCGCCCCGCGCTCCATACATTCGATGAACCAGTGGGAGTCGGTCATCTTGTTCTCGCAGAGGTTCTTGCCGTCCTGGATGATCAGCTTGGAGAAGCGCAGATCGTTGAAATCGCAATCGGCGTTCTGCAACCCGTGCACCCAGGGATGCCCGGGTGCTTGGTCGCCATGCCAGGTGTAGTTGGACCAGGCTCGACCGGCCTTCGCTTCCTCAGGCGCAATACCCCGCAGGTGGACGTCGAGGAGCGCCATCGTGTTCGCCAGCCGGTACATGCCGTACTTTCCAAAGACGCCCAGCAATCCCATGCCGCCGCGAAACTTCAAGGTCCGCGTCCCGGCGCCATCCATCGCCTCGATCATCTCGGCCGGATAGCCCTGAGCGCGCAGCAGCGTTTTCCCTTCCTCGCCGTTGTAGCGCGTGGCGATCGCGATGAGCCCTCGAGCGATGTAGTTGTTGATCTGCTCCCAGGAGATCTGCTCGAAGGCATCAGTCCCGCGGGCATCAAACTTGTACTTCGCTTTCAGCTCGGGCGTCAGGGTAGGAAAGCCATCATCCGCCCATGCCTTCCATCCTTTGCGAATCATCGGATGCTTGAGCCGGTAGGGCCCATACATCAGGCGGTGGAAGGTGAACCCTTTGGCGCATTGCCGGGGGTTCCAATTGGGTGTGGCCTTGTTGCCGTAGAGGTCCGCGTAGGTCTCATAGTTGTACTCCGAGCCCAGCCGCACCACGACGCCGTTGCGGACATAGGCCAGGACCCGGCAGGCGTGCGTATCATTGGGCGAACAGACCCAGGAGAAGGTGCTGTCGTAGCGGTACTGGTCGCGATAGAGTTTCTCCCAATCTCTGGACGGGTAATACGCCAAGGGATTATCCATCTCAGTCACCGGCTCAAGCGCCCAGAGCGATAAGTCCTGTGAGGCCAGGTAGAGCCCGATCCCGGCGGCTCCGGAGAGTTTCAAGAATTGACGCCGTGTCACATACATGCTCACCGCTCCAGCTCCAAGATGTTCCAAATCGACACGTTCTTTTGACCGTTGCGGTCCCCGGCGTGGCCGTCCCAGACGGCGAAGGCCACGCTGACCGACTGCCCAGGTTTCAGCTTCAGATCGCCTGGTTCATTCGGCGACATCTGACGGAGGAGGACGACCTGCCACCGACCGTCTTGCCACAGTCCTTTCGCGTCGACACATTGGAGCGCGGGCGGCCTTGAGGTGAGCGTCCCGAGCCCTGTTGCCAGGGCTTCCTCGGCTGCGGATCGTCGACGTGGGTCCGACAGCGGGTTGTCGGCTCCCCATCCGCCCATGAACTGCGGATCCTGTGAGGCCGTGGTCGACTGGCTCACTTCAAACGGTTCGCCGTATCGGTAGTCTCGCTGCGCCTCATACCAGTCCACCGCGGCATGCGGATACGCCGTCTCGATGTCACGCCACTGCGTGGCATCCTCCTGCCATGAGGCTTTCCAGTGCCAGATCTGCACGACAGACGCGGCCTCCCCCATGCCGAAAAATGGCGGGTCGTCGTCTGTCGAGAACTGGACCGCGACGCCGTCGGAGAATGATTGCGGCCTCAGGGTGGCGTGATCCCGTGTGGGGTCATCCCAGGCCAGGTGGACGGCCAACGTCTTGCCGTTGTGCAGCGCCTTCACCGCCACCCCTTCAACCCGGTGGTCACGCCACCACAGAGGTGTGAGCACCAGACGGACCGGCTGGACCCTCTTCCAGGCTTCCGCCGTCGGCTCTCCGGGCAGATCGCCTCTGATCCGATGGGCTTGGATCGTCCGGGGGCGAAGCCGCACGCGCTCTTCAACCCCTGGAGGGACAAGCGACTGGACGTAATGGATCAGATCCCACACCTGCTCGTCAGGATAGACGCCGGCGTAGCTTGGCATCGGGCTGCCGGGGAGTCCGGCGATAAGGCGGTTGTAGAGGTCGTGACTCGATGAGGAACCCTTGAAGATTCCGGCCGTGAGATCACGGGGTGTGATGGGAACGCCCGCATTATCGGTCATGACCTGCTGGCCGTCACCCTTGCCTTGCAGCCCGTGGCAGGAAGCGCAGGCCTGCGAAAACAGGGCTCGGCCTCGTCCGATACTCTGCGGCGTATTGGGCGTTTCCTGAGGCACCTGGATGAGGGCGTCGGATTCGATGGGCGCGTTCGGGTCGTTGGTCAGCGAGCGGATGTAAGAGACCAGCGCCCACCGTTCGTGAGGATTCAGCGTTTCCCACGAGGGCATCGAGGAGCCTGGCATGCCGCGCGTGATCGTGAGGAACAGATCCTCGTCCGTCGCCTCCATGCTGCTGGTTGAGACGAGGCGGAATTCGTTCTGCGTGAAATCACGCGGCTTCGGGTACAAGAGGTAGGCAGCCGGCCCGTCTCCGGCGCCTGTCAGGCCATGGCACACGGCACACTGTCGTTCGTAAAGCCGCCGGCCCGTACTCATGAGCGCGGGAGTCGCTGCGGGTTTTGGGCTCGAGGGTGACGGAGGAGCAGTTCGCGTGCAGGCTGGCGTCAGGAATGGGGCGGCAAGCAGCACAGCGACGGGAAGCGCGACGCGTCCCAGCTCAGGGCTTCTTGGCATCGTTGACGTCGCGCTCGATCTCCTTCAGGCCTTTCTTGAACTCGGACAGCGAGCGGCCTAAGCCACGAGCCATCTCAGGCAACCGCTTGGCCCCGAACAAGAGCAGCACGATCAACAGGATGACCAGCAGCTCCGGCAACCCGATGTTCTGCAGGAAGGCCAGCATCGGTAATCCGTTAACCATTCCCTTCACCCCCTCTCGGATCGTTGGTGCTCGTACTTGGCGATAAAGTGCGCAATCGCCTTCAACACCACCTGGCTCTTGGGCAGCGACGCGCCGCGCTCCCAGCGATTCAGGGTCGAGTAGGTGACGCCGAGGTGATGGGCGCAGGTCTCCTCCGACCATCCCAGCTGCTGCCGGATCATCTTCAGCCGTTGAATCTTGTCCCGCACCTGATCGATGAGCGCTACCATCGTGCC
Source organism: Candidatus Aquivivens invisus (assembly GCA_001804415.1). GTDB lineage: Bacteria > Omnitrophota > Gorgyraeia > Aquiviventales > Aquiviventaceae > Aquivivens > Aquivivens invisus. Next base: position 28,375 of record MHGA01000022.1, on the reverse strand, counting down.
ACCTCAGATGTTACAGCAGGCGCTATAGGTTCTACTATGACACACGTCATGGAAGGCCAGGACCCGTCAAACGTGACCATTCCTACTCGGCGCACTCGCCCTTGCCGGCCTCCAGCCGGAACGGCTCGTCATCCCCCAAATCCGTCCAGAGCTCAGGCTGCTGCTCGGCCCCGGTCAGATCCGCGAGATCCTGAAGGGGCTGCTGCACACGCTCCAGCCCGACGCGGTCGATGAATGCGGGAAACGATTCGTCCGGCTGCCGCTGCGCGGCATACAGCCGCAGCAGCCGCGCGATGGCTTCGGGCGCCCGGCACGCGGGCACCCGAATCAGCCGTCGGCCGAACTGAGCCGAACCGGATGCGCCACCTCCACCGACCAAGAGCTGGTAGCAGGGGAGGTGTCGGTCGCCGACTTTCATCGCCAGGCCGAAACAGCCGATGTCCGCGACGTGGTGATGGCCGCACGAGTTGGGGCAGCCGGAGAGCTTGATGGACAGCGGCCAATCGGCGAAGGCGGAGAGCCCGTCTCGCAGGAGCACATCCAGCGCCCTGGCCAAGCCGCGCGGATGGGTGATGGCCGAGAGGCAGCTGTCCGCCCCGGGACAGCGGGTGATATCCGCCAGGAGGCCGGCGGAGGGAAGGGCGAGGTTGACGCGAGACAATTCGTTGTACAGCCGGCCCAGCGCCGTGCGCGGGATGAATCGCAACAGCAGGTTTTGCGTGTTCGTGGATCGGATGCCCCGGGCGTATCGGGTGGCGATCCGCGAAACCTCCCGCAGTTGATCCGCCGTGACGTCCCCGAATGGCACCCGGATGAGCACGCTGACAAATCCTTCTTGTTGCTGCGCGGCGACATTCGTGGCGCGCCACCGGCTGAACGCCTCCTCGTCGCGTGGAACCACCGCGAGGAATTTTTCCTGAACCGGCGGCTGTTCAACAGGCTGGGCGAAGGCGCTCAGGGCGTAGCCGGATTGGGTCGCCCAGACCGCCGCGCGCTCCTCCAGCACCCGTTGACGAAATTCGTTCCACCCGATGGCTTCAATCAGGAACTTCAGACGGGCGCGAGCCCGAAGACGCCGCTCGCCCAGCCGATCGAACACGCGCAGGACGGCCTCGATCGTCGGCAACAGCCATTCCACACCGGTCCACGGCTCCAGCAGCTGCGCGGCTTTCGGCGAAGGCCCGAGCCCTCCGCCGAGGAAGATCCGAAACCCAGGCTCCTCGCCGTTGGGCACGGCCACCACGCCGATGTCGTGAATCAGGACGCGCGCGTGATCCGCCCGGCAGCCCTCGAAGGCGATCTTGACCTTGCGCGGGAGCAACTGCCCGATCGGATTGCGTAGAAGATAGCGGCTCACCGCCTGGGCGTAGGGGGTGACGTCAAACGCTTCATCGGGTGACACCCCGGCCCACGGGCAGCACGTGATATTGCGCACGACGTTGCCGCTCGCCTCGCGCGTGGTGAGTCCTGCGCCGGCGAGCCGCCGCAGCAACGCGGTCAGCCTCGTCCGGTCGATCCCATAGAGCTGGACGTCCTGGCGGGTCGTCAGATGGCAGGCGCGGCTCGGCGTGAATTGATCGCACGCCTCCGCCACCGCGTCGAGCTGCTCGGGGCTGAGGTGGCCGAGCGGGACGCGCACGCGCACCATGTGCTGCGTCGGGCGCCGGCGGAGGCTGTAGATGCCGTACTGCAGGCGGAGTTTCTTGAACAGCTCCGCGTCAAGCTCCCCCAAGGCCGCGCGGGCCAATTGGGTTTCCAGATGGCGGATCTCCAGCTCGACGAGCTCAGGATCGCGCATCTTGCGCTCCTCGCCTCACGTAAATTTCCGATCCGGCCTCCCCATCCAGCGCCAGCTCAGTCTCTCCAAGCTGGATGACCATCGTGGGATGGGTCTGGCGCAACCGGATGGGGCGGCCCGGTGCCATGCCCAGCGCCGTCAGGCGCTGCAGGTAGCCGTGCCGCGTGGTGTGGACAAACGCCACCGTGCCAGACTCGCCGATCGCCAGATGAGCCAGCGGGACGATCAGCGGACCGACGCGTGAGGTCGCGGCCTCACAGCAGCGCCCACGGGGAATCGCGCGTCCGTGCGGACAGGTGGGCGGGTGTCCCAAGAACGTGCACACCGCCTCGGTCACCTCGGGATTCAGGATGTGCTCGAGCTGGCAGGCGGTGGATTCCATGGCGGCTTCTGAGACGGCGATCACGTTGTGGAACAACACCTCGGCCACCCGGTGACGGCGCACCACCTCCCGGGCTTGCTGCTCGCCTGTCGAGGTGAGCCGAATGAACCGGCCCTCCTGCGCCAGGAGTCCCCGGCCGACCATCGCGTCAATCACCTCAGGTTGCACGACGCCATCCGGCTCGATGGGAGACGGCAGAAAACACAACAACTGCGTGGGCAGCTCGTCTCGGTTGAGCGGCAACAGGCCATCTTCTCCTGCGGTCCAGCACAACTCGAGGAGTTCCTCAACGTGTTCAGTCGCAACCGGACTCATCGCTTCAGGTGGGTTCGAATCCAATCGACGAGACGCGAGTGCTCCGCCCACTCATACCCACAGTTCGGACAGCGCAACAAGTGACACCCGCGCGCCACAGGACACCGCTGACAGGCCCAGAGCGCCTCCTGCCGTCCAAACCGATAGCCGCACAACGGACAAGACAGCGTCGGACCAATCCCCCAATCTGCCATCATCCCCCCACCTGCGGGCAGGCCGAAGGCCGTCCCGCCAGGGCGGGACGTTTCGCCTGCCCTGTGAATGACATCCCGTGCATGGCGAAACCCCGCAGGTGGGGGGATCACCACACCACGCGCAGCCCCGTCAGGATGCGCCACAGGATGCCGCCGACGAGAAGGGCTGTGCCGAACACGAAGGCGGCCATCAGGTTGGCCATCTTCCAGCCGCGCTCCTTCACCATCATGAAGTACTGGGCGATGCACGGGACGAACAGCGTGATCGTCACGAGGCTCACCACGGTTTGCACCCCGTCGAGCTGGCCGGCTCGCTGGAGCGCAAACAATCCCGCCGCGCCGAAGTCCCGGCGGAGGAACCCCACGAGGAACGCCCCGGTCGCCTTCGCCGGCAGCCCCAGCCACGAGACGATGAGCGGCGAGGCGAGACGCTCCAACACAAAGAGCGCGCCCACCGCATCCAGCACAAACAGCACCAGCGTCCCCAGAAAAAACAGCGGCACGGCTTCTTTCACGTACCACTCCACGCGACCCAGCGTCTTGATGAGCACGTTGGACAGCTTCGGCCGACGAAGCGGCGGGAGCTCGTACAGGAACGGACTTCCCTCGCCCGGGAGCAGGCGCGAGGCGGCCTGTCCGACGATGAGCACCACCAGCAGCACCACGCCGATCCAGAGACCCAAGGCCGCGGGCGGCTGGCCGGAGAGCATCGCCGCGATGACGCCCAATTGCGCTGAGCACGGGATGCCGAGGGCCAACAGCAACGTGGTGATGATCCGATCGCGCCGGCTGTCGAGAATGCGCGTCGTCATGGTGGCCATCGTGTCACAGCCCAGTCCCAGCACGAGGGGCAGGACCGCTTTGCCGTTCAAGCCCACCAACCGGCAGAAGCGGTTGGCCATCACCGCCAGCCTCGGCAAGTACCCGACATCCTCGATGAAGCCGAAACACAGAAAGAACATCGTGACGATCGGCAGGATGATCGCAAACGCATAGGGCAGTGCCATCGTCAACAGCCCGTACTCGCCGATTGTGACCCCCTGCGCCCACGCCCACGGCAGGCTTGCGCGAACGACCCACTGAAACGCCGGAATGAGCCACTGACCGAACACCGTCTCTTCCAGAAATCCCACCGCCCGCTGCGCCGCCAGATCCCCGACGAGGAAATACATCACCCACAGCGCGGCGACGAGGATCGGGACCCCCCACACCGGATGCATGGCGAGGGCCCCGAGCCGATCCAGCCACGCGCGCCGCGGCACGGGCGCTGACGTCATGACCTGCGCCGCCAATCGGTGCGCGTGGCGCAATCGCGCGTGGCTGATGAGCAACCCCAACGGGCGCGGACAGCGCTGCTGAGCCCGGCCGGCAATCTCCTGCAGGCGCTGGACGAGCTCGGGCGCGAGCTGCGGACCGAGCCGGTCGATGAGGGCGCGATCCCCGGAGAGCCACAGCAGCGCAAGCGCCCTTCGAGCCGTCAGGGTGTCAGGAAGCAGCCGCTCCATGTGCGCGGCGGCCTCCTCAATCACGTCGGGGTATCGCACGCGACCGACCGGCACGCTCGCCTTCAGGAGGGCGGCGCGGAGCCGTTCGAGCCCCCAGCGCTGTGTCGCGATCGTCGGGACCACAGGAATCCTCAACGTCTCGCCGAGGCGATCCACGTCGATGGTCACCCGACGCTCCCGTGCCTCATCGATCATGTTGAGGTCCAGCACGGTCGGCAGGCCAGCTTCTGAAAGTTCCAGGGTCAACGCGAGGGCGCGAGCCAGATTCTTGGCATCCGCGACCTGCACCACGGTCGGATGGTCCCCCAGCAGCAGATCCCTGGCGACCAGCTCATCCTCCGAAGCCGCCTGAAGGCTGTTCAGGCCCGGCGTATCGCACACCGCAACCCGCCGGCCCTCCACCACGGCGCCTCCCCTGGCGACCATCACCGTCGTGCCGGGATAGTTGGAGACCGTCGTGTAGCGTCCGGTTAATAACTGGAAGATGACGCTTTTGCCGACGTTGGGGTTGCCGGTCACGACGACGGTCGGCTGAGAGGCCGACACAGACACCGCGTCAGCGCCCGGCGGGTGGCACGCTGTGGATGGCGTCATAGAGGAGTGGCAGGTATCGATAGAGGCAACATGCGGCTTGCTCCTGCATCCGGCAGACCCCAAGCGCGTCCCGATTGCCGCATTGGAGGCAGACGGTGCTCTCGAACATCGCGTTGTAGGCCTCGAGGTTGCCCGGCCCGACCGCCTTGGCCAGCTCCACAAGCTGCGGCAGGAACCGCTCGATGCGGCACCCGGCCTCGGTCTCGACGGCCGAGGCGGGATCGAGGTTGCGGTCGATGCAGATCGCCTGGACCCGCGCGGCGATCGCCTCGCGGTAGACGTGCAAGGGATCTCCCATGGCACGCTCCTCCCTCCGATATCGCGGCCCACTGATATGGTGACCGTTCCCATGGAGCACGTTCCATGACCGAGGTCATGTTGACAAGCACTAAGCACTAAGCAACAAGGGACAAGCGACAAGGGACAAGTGACAAGTGACAAGCGACAAGAGACAAGGGACAAGTGGCTCTGTCGAAAAGCCCCCAGGCAGCGGGTGACGCGGAGCCGAGGCCCCCGCCGTCCCCACTGCTTCGTTTTGCGAAGCAAAACGGTGGGGAGGGCGCAGCGGCAGGCCCTGCTGCCCCAGGGCTTTTCGACAGAGTGACAAGTGACGGGTGCAAGCAACGAGTTGGGCTGAAGAAAATCCCACGAGGCGGCAGGCCAGGCGGATGGCAGGTCAACGAGGAAGGATTACGAGTGGCGGAGGCGGGAACGGGGAGAGAGACCGACGGCGAGCATGAAGGCGAACTCACCCACGAGATACGCGAGGAGCAACGGGGGAAGCGGCTTGGCATGCCCGCCGGCATAACTGTGCAAGCCCACGAGGTAGAAGCTGACGCCGTAGTACGTCATCAACAGCAGGAGAAATCCACCGATCGTCGCCAGGGCCACCCCCGCGCCCTTCAGCCAGCCGGCGAACCGGCCGTGGAGAATCGCCAGGAACCACAACAGGGTGATCAGCGCCCAGGTTTCTTTCGGATCCCAGCCCCAGTAGCGCCCCCACGACGCGTTGGCCCACACCGCGCCCAGCATGACCCCCGCCGCCAGCAGCACCACCCCGACCTGGATCGTGCGGTACAAAAACAGATCGAGCGAGACCAGCGCGTTGTTGGCGTCTCGACCTCTCAACGTCATCCAGCCGTAGACATGCGCCAACACCGTCGCCAGCGCCAGCGCGCCGTAGCTGGCGACGATCGTCAGCACGTGGATCGTCAGCCACAGGTTGCTGCGCAGCACCGCCACAACGGGCGCAATACTCGAATCCAGCGGCACGTAGTCCGCCAGCGTCAAGGCGATGGCCGACAGCAGGCTGGCGGCAAGTCCGAAGTATCGGGCGCGGTAGATGCGCTCAAAGATGAGCGCGAGGAGCACCGCGACGAACGGCAGCCACAGCATCGTCTCGTAAAAATTCGAAACCGGTGGACGGCCCCCAATCATGACGCGCATCAGGATGCCCGCGGCATGCAGCGCGGCCCCGAGGCCACACGCCGCCATCCCCACGCCGGAGGCCCACCGGACGCCGGATGCCAGGCTGATCAACAGCCCGATTGCGGCGACGGCGTAGAGACTGCGAGTTACTCGAAACGGCGCCGCACGGTTGTAGAACACTTCGAGGCGCAACCGCCACGCCGGCGGATAGGCCGAGGGGTTGAGGCGCGCTAGCGTCTGCCTCAATTGTCCGCTCGTCAGGTCGATCGCCTCCGGCTGGCCGTCCCGCAGCGCCATGATCCAGGCGGTCCACGCCGTCGTGATCCCGGCCTGCGTGGCCGCCGGGTAGCCGTCCGGCTGTTGGATCGGACGCCAGCTGGCATCGCCGGCTGGGGGCGAGGGCACCAGCTCCAGCCGATGCTCGACGACGTTGCTGAAGGCGACGAACCGGTCGAAGCCATCCAATGCCTCCTGCTCGAGCATCGTCAATTTCTCATCGTGCTGCTGTTTCTCGACGATGGCGGGGAGCATCCTCATCAACCGTCTCGTCGTCACCAGCTCTTCGTGCGAGACGTGGGGCGTCTTGGGACTCATCCCCAGCGCTTCGCGCAACGGACGAAACGGGACGGCGATGAGCGGCCGCGGCTGCCACTCCTCCGGATACGCCAGGATGGACAGCACGGTGAGGACAGGATCCTCGCCGTTGAGGGTCGGGGATCCGGTGATGTGGTTGAGCGTTTCCCGTGCGAAGCTGTCGAATGGCTTGTGCCGGCCGTTATGTTGAATCGGGAGCACGCGCAGGCCCTCCAGCGTCCGCTGCGACACGCGCGGCCGCGGCGTGGCGGAGGAGTCCGCGGCCGCCGCGTGGCTCGGCCACAGCAGCATGACGGCAGCGCCCAGCGCCAGGTGCGTTGACCAACCGACGAGCTGACGTCTCATGCGCGTGCGCCCTTTCGTCGCCTGGATCCCTGTGATCGCGTGGCGCGGGACCTGGTGACAAACATCCCCACGACACCGCCGATGATGATGATAAATCCCGCGTAGACGAGCGGGGTGCCGGGGTCGCTGCGCACCGACAGCACCGTTGTCTCCACCTCGCCGGGGATGTAGCTCGACTGAAAGAAGCTGTACCCCCGGTAGCGCAGCGGGTTGTTCATGCTGATCTTGCGGATGAGCAGCAATCCGCGCGTTGAGTCGGTCATCTCGACGTCGCACTCAAACCCCGCGGCCATCTGCGTGCCGGGGTAGTCGATCTTGCGGAAGTCGAGCGCCTTGATGGTCACCGGCAGCTCCCGCTGCGCCGGCCGGTAGGCGACCGTAATGGGCTCCGCGCCGAGGGGCAGCGTGATCTCGCCCCCGCGTCCTACCCAGCCCTCGGCCGTCGCGTCGGCCTCCTGCGCGATGAGATGCAGCGCTTCGCCGCGCACCTCGTTGCCGCGGTTGGTGAAGTGGGTGATCACCCGCGCGTGCGCGTAGGCATCGGTCACTTCTACCTCGTAGGGCATCCAAGGATGGCGGTAGCGCGTGTTCAGATTGGCCGGGTCCACGACCTCCCGCTGCCCGCCGGATCCGATCAGAACGAGCGCCAGGGCGCCACGTTCTCGACGGACGAACGCGAAGCTCTCCGGTGGAAGCGCCCCGCCGGCGCCGTGGGTGTAGCGGACTTGGGCGTCGATCGTGTGGCGCTGCCCATGCAGCCTCGGAAAATCCGGATGCAGCGCGAAGAGCAGGTGCGCATCGGCCCCCTCCGGCCCGCTCAGGAGCAAGGCCACCGCCGGGTTGTCGGGCTGGTCTGAGCGGCTGGCTGGTCCTTCCTCCGTCAGCGCGAAATCCGGAAAGTAGTCCTTGAAGGTGAGGGTATACGCGGTGCCCTCCAGGGCGATCGGACGATCCATCTGCTCCGGCACGGGAATCTCGCGCTCCCGCGTCTCGCCGGCCAAGCGCACCGAGACCACACCGCGTGGATGGGCGGAAGGCTTCTCCTGGCCCAGCAGTTGCTGAAGCTGCGCAGGGGTCTCAGGCTCCAGGAAGAGCAGATGCGCCTGCCCCCAGCGGATGCCGAAGCGCTCCGGATCGCGCGCGAACAACCACAGGCGCTGCTCCTGTCCGGCCCCCGGCTCCGGCTCAGGACCGAGTCCCCCGTGAGGATCGACGGAGGCGTCATGGCGGATGGCGAGGTGGATCGCCGGCGATTCGGTTGGATGATCGTCGCGGATCTCTTCCGTGGCGACGGCGTCGGGATAGTAGCGGTCGACGGTCAACACGATCGACCGTCCGGCGATGGGCACGCGCCACTGCGCCTTCGGCTCGTGCACCCACGCGGCGGTCTCAAACGCCGTGGGGATTTCGACGTGCGCGCCGGGATTGGGCTGGTGAATCACCAGGACGTTGGTGGGCAGCTGGAGCAGGCGCTCGGATTGGCCTTCAGGGATGATGAGCTGCCCCTCGATCCCCCATCGACCCCCGATGATCCCGCCGAGGAGGATGAGGATGATGCCAAGGTGGGCCAGGACAAAGGGCAGATGCCCGCGCTTCCACGGATATCGCTGCCACGCCGCGATCGCCAGATTGACGGCCAGAAATCCCAGCAGCCCCTGGAACCACCACGAGCGATACACGAAGCGTTGCACCGCGGCGGTGCCGAACGACGTCTCGTAGATCGTCCCCCACGCGAGCACGATGGCGATGGCGATCAGCAGCGCCACCGCCATCTGCAGCGAACCGAAGAACCGAAGCAGCGGCGATTTCATCGTGGGCATGATAGCACGTCACCTGTCTCAACGGTAGGGCGTTTCTGGCATGATAGCGGGAGCGGGCGATCGCTCTATGACGTCGGTCATTGAGATCAGTTTGAACGGACTGAGGTTAGCGGCCGAGCCAGGCGGTGAGGAGGAACCAGGCACCGATGAGGATGGCGGCCAGCGTGCCGATGCGCTGCGCACGCTGGCTGCGGGTGAAGGGGCTGACCACCAGCAGCGGGACGGTCAAGAGCGTCGTGCCGGCGAAGAACCCCAGGAAAAAGACGGCGCCGGTGGCCGCCCCGCCCAACTGGATGATCCGCGCCATCGCCACGAGAAACGGCGGGCAGACATTGATGCCGATCAGCACCCCGAGGAGAAACGGCACGCGCCGCATCGGCAGTCGCCGGGCCGTGAGGGCGCAGAGCTTCCACTGGGGTAGACCTTTCACCACGGCGTAGAGGATCATCACCGCGGAGGTCACGACGAGGGCCGCGCTCGCCAGATGCTGACTGAGATGCGGCTTGAGGGTCTCGCCGACCCATCCCACGGCGGCTCCGAAGGCGAGGTACGCCACAAGGCGGCCGAGGAGGAATTCCGACACGAGGGCGACGTTGCGCCGCAACGTCCCGGCGCCTTCCGCCAGCAGGAACGGAACCAGAAACGGCGCGCACGCACCCAGGCAGTACGGCCCGGTCGAGAGTCCAAGAAGCCACCCTTCAAGGAGAATGCGAATCATGGTTCGACTTCGCTCACCATGACCCTGAGCAAACGAAGTGCGTCGAATGGGTCATCCCGCCACCCAGCGCCACAGTTTCACCATCACCTCGGGGACAAACCACATCGACACCGCCCCACCGATCAGCCAGGCGGAGAGCAGAAACGCGATGCGCGCGGTTTTTGGCGGAAGCGAGGCGAACGGTTTCCCGACCAGCGAATAGCCGATCGCGTCGGTCGGGCAGGCATCCATGCATTCCCCGCAGCGGTTGCAGTACGGCAGCACCCGGTGCTGTTTCAACCCTTCTCGTTCGATGGCAAACGTGGGACAGACGACGATGCACCGCTGGCATTGCGTACACCGATCCGGCTGAATCTGGACACGATAGGGGTTGAGTCGCCCGACGAACGCCTGCCACGCCCCGAAGGGACAGATGAGGCCGCAGAAGGCGCGCTTCTTGGTCAGCCACGGCAAGACCACCAGAAAGACGATGCCGATCGTCGCGAAGCTGAGGAGCTGGAGCTTGCGCGTGAGCTGATCCGGCTCAAGGAATCCGGTGCCGAGCTTCAGCGGGCACACCCACAGGCAGAAGATCGGCTTCAGGGTGACGAGCGAGAGCAGCAGCATCGCGATGAGGATCGCCGCCGGCAGATCGCGCACCCCTTTGGGCAGCCACACCCATTTCACCAGCGGCTTGCGGCGCAGGAGCGCAAACCCGTTGTCCAGCCCCCCGTAGAAACAGGCCCACGAGCACCACGCCTGACCCAGCACCAGCGTGACGCCTAACCACACCACCCCCCAGGTCAGCGGCGACCACTGGCGCCAGGCTCCGCTCATGAACGCGAGGTACTGCTGGTAGAGATGATTGAGGAACGACGAGGCGATGGCGATATGGCAGTAGGGGACCTCCTGGATGTCCGGCGTGATAAACGCCGATCCAGTCAGGCCGATGAGGGTCGCTTTGAACTGGACGATGAACGCCCACGCGAGGATAATGAAGAACACCGAACGCCATCGGCTGATCCGCCCGGTGACGAACACGCGACCGGCCATGACCGCGATCATCCCCGCCCAGACGATCCTCGCAATGAGCCGCTCGCCGTTCGCCGCGCCGGCGGTCAATCCCACCAGCGCCAGAAACAGCACCGTGGCGAGGACGACGCTGGTCCTCGTCGGAAGCGCGGCCTGATGGAGCTTCATCCCACGCCCCGCTGGGTTTCGCCCCCTGATGTCTTCACCTCTGAAGGCGAAACGGTCGCTGTTACGAGCGGTCTGCGATGATGACAGCGACCGGCCTTCGGCCAGCCAGCGGGGCGTGGGATCATCCGACGATCCTTTCCTCACGCGATTGCGCCATCGGCTTCTTCCTCTATGGGGCCATCGCCCTCATCGCGCAGTTGCTCTGCCTCCAGGAGCTTCTGCTGCTGGTCGCCGGGCATGAATTGTTCCTTGGCTGTTCCCTGGCCGCCTGGATGACGTGGGTGGGTCTCGGCAGTTGGCTGGCGCGACGGGCGCCGGTGGATCGATTCGCAACGGTCCTGTCCCTCGCGATGCCGTTGGTCATCCTCAACGTCATCCTCATCCGGGTGAGCAAGGGATTGTTCGGCGTCGGGATGACGGCGGGATTGCTGCCGTCGCTGCTCCTCACCATCACGCTGCTCATCCCCGCGGGCCTCGTTATGGGCGCGCTGTTTGGCCTCGGCTACGCGTGGTGCCGCGCCCGATCCGCCTGGAGCCTTGGACAGGCCTACCTGTGGGACGCACTCGGCACCGCCGTCGGAGGGCTCTTCTACTCGTTGGTGCTCGCCGGACGCGCCGCGCCGGAGCGCATCCTCGTGCTGGTGGCTCTCGCGATTACCGCGATCGCGTGCGCCGTCAAGACGCGTCGCACCATCGCCGTGTCCATCCTGAGCCTCGGCGTCAGCCTCGCTTTCGCCCTCTCGCCGCTTCCCCGCCTGACACGAACGCTGCAGTGGCGCGGCTATTCCTTGCTGGCCGAACGCACCACGCGCTACAGCCACCTGGCGCTGGCCAAAACCGGCAGCCTCGTCAGCGTGTTTGACAACGGCCTCATCAGCGCGCATTTCCCGGACCCCTCGGCCTACGAGGCGCTCGCGCACTGGCCGCTCCTCGCGCATCCGGCTCCCCGTCGCATCCTCCTCATCGGCGGCGGGGCGACCGGGACGCTTGCCGAGCTGCTCAAACATCCCGTCGAACAGATCGACTACGTCGAGCTGGACCCGGCGTTCATCCGGATGATCAGACCCGCGCTCTCGTCCTCGGACCGCGCCGCGCTGGATGATCCGCGCGTGCGCCTGCGGCATGTCGACGGGCGCCGGTGGCTGTCGACCACGACGCAGGCGTATGACGTGATCTTGTTGAGCTTGCCTGAGCCGCGCAACGCGCAGGTCAACCGCCTCTACACCCTCGAAGCGTTCCGGCTCATTCGCCGTCGCCTGGCGCCGGGCGGCGTCTTCGCCTTCACCGTCCCCTCGTCGGAGAATTACCTGTCGGCGGAAACCGCGTACTTCAACGCCTCGCTCTATCAGACGCTGCGCGCGGCGTTTCCCTCGGTGAATCTCATCGGCAACGATCCCCTGCTGCTCCTCGCGGGAACCCAAGACGTGTGGCTCGATTGGCAGACCTTGGCTGCGCGCTACGCGCAACGAGGGCTGACGACGCGCGAGGTCGTCCCGCACGCCTTCCCGATCCTGCTGGATCAGGCACGACGGATCGAGGTCGTGGACCGCCTCTCGTCGATCCGCGCCATCGTCCTCAACCGCGATTTTGTGCCGGTCTGCTATGCCTACGCGTGGCGCGTGTGGATTTCGAAATTCGTCTCGCCGATGTATTTCCTCAGCCTGCTCGTCGCCATCGCGCTGCTCGCCTTCGGCGCGCGCCTCCTGTGGAGACGACGCGCGCTCCTCGCCAGCCGGCCCGGCGCTTCGGCGGTCTTTGCGCTCGGTGCGGCCGGCATGGCGTATGAGACGATCATCCTGCTCGCGTTTCAGTCTCTCCATGGCTACCTCTATTGGCAGCTCGGCAGCCTCTTCGCCGCCTTCATGCTGGGGCTCGCCCTCGGCAGTTGGGGCGCGTCGCAGCGGCTCTCCACCGCGTCGCCGGATGCCGCAGCCAGACGCCTGCGCGGCGTCCTGATGGCCGCCGCCCTTGAAGGCGTTGCGTTGGCGCTGTTTCTTCCCGTCGCCCAACATCTGTCTCTGCGAGTGTCTGCCGTGCTGCTGTTCGGCGCATGGCTCCTGCTGACCGGGGCGTGGCTCGGCTACGCGTTTCCTCTGGCCGGGAGGCTTGCACCCGCGTCGGATCCCGCCTCGATCGCCGGCACCCTCTATGCGGCGGATCTGTGGGGGGCCGCGTGCGGGGCGCTGGTGACCAGCGCCGTCCTCGTGCCCCTGATCGGCTTCCTCCCCACCCTCGCCATTGCCAGCGGGCTGCTCCTTCTCGTAGCCTCCGCCTTGTCTTTCACTCCGCACTCCGCACTCCGCATTCCGCACTCAGGTTAGGTCCAGATTCCCGGGATCCGCGTCCCGTCGTAGGGACACACCCCGCCCGGTGCCAGGTCGTATTCCAGCACGACGTAGCCGTGCCGCTTGATCAGCGCCCGCCCGCACGCCGGACAGTACGTGTGCTCCGCGGGATGGCCGTGGACGTTGCCGAGGTAGACGTAGCGAAGCCCGGCCTCGCGGGCGATGGTATGCGCCCGCTCGAGCGTCTCGACCGGTGTCGGGGGAAGATTCTGGAGCCGGTACTGCGGGGTGAAGCGCGAGAAGAAGACCGGTGTCTCCACCCCCAGCTCCCGCACAACCCACCGGCACATCCGCTCAATCTCGTGCGGATCGTCGTTGAGGGTGGGGACGACCAGATTCACCACTTCGGTCAGCACCCCGTGCCGCTTCAATTCGGTCAGCGTGCGCAGGACGAAGCGCAGCTCGCCTTTGACCACGCGCCGGTAGAACGATTCGTTGAAACCCTTGAGGTCGATCTTGACGATGTCGAACAGCGGGGCCAATTCCGCCAACGGCTCCGGATTGATGTAGCCGGCGGAGACGAGGACGTTGCGAAGCCCGTGCTGCTTGGCGAGGACGGCGGTGTCATACACGTACTCGTAGAACACGGTCGGCTCGGCGTAGGTGTAGGCGATGGAGCGGCAGCCGGTTTCCATGGCGTTGCGCACGATGTCGCGCGGCTGCAGCAGCTCACCTTTCGCATGCTCCGGCATCGCCTGGGAAATCTCCCAGTTCTGGCAGAAGGCGCAGCGGAGATTGCAGCCGACGGTGGAGAGCGAGTACGAGCGCGATCCGGGATAGAGGTGGTAGACGGGTTTCTTCTCGATCGGATCGATGTGGACGGACACGGGCTGGGCGTAGACGAGGGTGTAGAGCTTCCCGCCGACGTTCTGTCGGACGTTGCAGATCCCGCGGTTGCCTTCAGGCAGGAAGCATTGGAAGGGACAGAGGGTGCATTGCACCCCTGCGCAGGCAGTCTTCCACCATCGCGCCTCGCGCAGCTTGGGAGAAGCCGCCGTCGCGAGGCTGCGAAACGTCGAGGGCGCAGGCCATCGCGACATCAGCCAGGCGGCCGCTCCCGGCGCCGCCACCAACCCCGCGAGGCGCAGCGACTGGAGGAGCAATTCGCGGCGCGTAAGGGAGCCGGCCATCGTTACTTAACGGATACCAGAATCCCGCCCCGCCGTGAATGACGCCCGTCACAGAGCCCCAACGAGCGCGGGGGGGCGCGATGCCGCACGAGACACAGCGCGAGACGGAGCTTGACAGCTCGCTCGTCCACTAGTACAGTAGTTTCGTATATTCGAATTAGCTAACCTATAGGGAGCCCCCGATGCAACCGATGGAAGACCGGCTCGTTGCCCTGCACGCGGAAGTCTGCAAGGCCATGGCGAATCCCACGCGGCTGAAGATTCTCGACGCCCTTCGGCAGGGTGAGCAATCCGTCCAGGCGCTCGCCAAGCGGCTCAAGGTGCGCAAGGCCAACCTCTCCCAGCATCTGGCGATCTTACGGCAACGGGGGATTGCGGCCACCAGGCGCGAGGGGCTCAACATCTACTATCGGTGCGCCAACCCCAAGATGCTCAAGGCCTGCGAGATCTTGCGAGAGGTGTTGCTGGAGCAGTTGGCGGAAGGCGGACGGCTCATTGAGCACGTCGGCCGGCGGAGGTAAGGATGAACGTCGCGCTTGAGCGTCTGACGCGCCTCGCCCTCGACTATCCCAAGACGGTCATCGGGGTCATGCTGGCCGTGACGGTGCTGTTCGGGCTGCAGTTTCCGAAGATCCACATCGACACCGATCCTGAGAACATGCTGGAGCACAGCCAGCCGGACCGGGTCTTCTATGACCAGGTGAAGCGGGACTTCGGCATCCACGATCTGCTCGTCGTCGGGATCGTGGATCGCCAAGAAATCTTTCACCAGGAGGCGCTGGAGCGTGTGGCTCGCGTGACATCAGCCATCCTGAAGATTGATGGCGTCATCGTCGAGGACGTCGTGAGCCTCACCACGACGGATCACGCAATCTCCTCGGGCGGGGTCCTGGACATCCACTCGGCCATGCAGGACGTTCCCCAGACCGCAGCAGGCCTTGCACAGCTCCGGCAAGAGATCGCTGATGACCCGTTCCTGCATGAAAAAATCGCCTCCGCCGATGGCACCGCACTGGCGATTTATGTCCCGATCCGGCGCAAGGACATGAGCTTTCGGATCGCCAGCCAGATCGAGGCCATCCTCAAGCGTGAGCTGTTGCCCGGCCAGACCTATCACCTCGCCGGCCTTCCGGTGGCGGAGGATACCTTCGGCCATGAGATGTTCGTCCAGATGGCGATTGTCGCCCCCCTCGCGTTCCTGGGAATCCTGCTGATCGTGTTCCTGCTCTTTCGCCGCCTCGGCTTCCTGTTGCCGGTGGGCCTGGATGCCATGGGCTCAGTGCTCTGGGCGATGGGCTTGTTGATCGGCACGGGGCACACGGTCCACATCATGAGCTCCATGATCCCGGTCTTCCTCATGCCGATTGCGATCACCGACGACATCCACATCATCAGCGGCTTTGCGGACCGCTACCGCGAGGTGCCCGATAAACGCCAAGCCCTCTTGGAGGCCATGGCGCCGATCTACCGGGCGATGCTCATGACCTCGGTCACCACCGCCATCGGGTTTGCCTCGCTGGCCCTGGCCGAGATCCCGCCGGTGCGCGTCTTTGGCCTGTTTGTGGCCTTCGGGGTGATGGCCGCGTGGCTTTTTTCCATGATGGTGGTGCCGGCTGTGATCAGCCTCATGCCTGACACGCAGCTCAGGCGAGCGGTTGCGCAGGCAGGGGCCGACCGTCCCTCGCGGCTTGACCGGATCTTGCGTCCGATGGGAGAGTTCGCATTTTCCCGAGCCCGGACGGTGCTCGTGCTCGGTCTGGTGGTCCTCGCGGTGGGGATCGCCGGCGTCTTGCGGATTCGGGTCAACGACAACCCCGTGCGCTGGTTTAAGGCACACCATCGCATCCGGGTGGCCGATACGGTGATGAACCGGCTCTTCGGCGGCACCTACATGGCCTACGTCGTGGCGGAAGGACCGGGGCCGGAGGCGTTTAAGCAGCCCGAAGCCGTCTCGTTCTTGGAGCGCGTGCAGGCGCATCTGGAAGCCGACCCGCTTGTAGGCAAGACCTCCTCTGTGGCCGACATCGTCAAGCGCATCAACCTGGTGCTCCACGACAATGCCCCAGCCTACGATGCGGTGCCTGAGTCCTCAGAGGCGGTCGGGCAGTTCCTCTTCCTGTTCCAGTCCTCCGGGGATCCCGATGACCTGGATAACTTCCTGGATCCTGAGGCGCGCACGGCGAACATCTGGGTCCAGATGAAGGGCGGAGACAACCAACAGATGCAGCGCGTGGAGGATCGCCTGACGGCGTTCCTGAGGGAGAATCCCCCGCCGGCCGGCATCTCGCTGCGCTGGTCGGGCCTTACCTACATCAACAAGGTCTGGCAGGATCTGATGGTCGTGGGGATGTTGCGAGCCGTGTTGGGCAGCTTCGTCGTGGTGTTTCTGCTCATGGTAGCGGAGTTCCGCTCGCTGGTGTTTGGGGTGCTGTCGATGGTGCCGCTGTCGCTGGCCATCCTGCTGTCCTACGGGCTGGTCGGTTGGGTCGGCAAGGACTACGACATGCCGATCGCCGTCTGCTCGTCTCTCGCGCTGGGGCTGGCCGTCGATTACGCGATCCATTTCCTGGCCCGATTCAGGCATCACGCTCGGCAGTCCCCCGAGTTGGCGGCCACCAACCGCTACATGTTCGGGGAGCCGGGACGCGCGATCCTGCGCAATGCGCTGGTCATCACCCTGGGCTTTCTGCCGCTCGTCACCTCCTCGCTGACCCCGTATGTGACAGTCGGCGTATTCTTCGCGCTCCTCATGAGCTTCAGTACCATGGCGACGCTGTTCCTGTTGCCCGCGCTCCTCAGGGTGCTTGGCAAGCGGACGGTTGGAGGGATGGCATGATCCCACGCCCTGCGCGCCCCGCCAATGGCGGGGCTTCGCCCTTCTGTCCATCCGTTGTCGTGAAGCGGGCTGCCCTTGGCAGCCCCGCGCAGGGCGTGGGATGAGGCGTGCTGCGGTGGTGTTGGCGATCGTGCTCAGTCATCTCGTCCCCGCTCAGTCTCTGGCTTCGGCAGAGCCGCCAGATGGCCGCCAGGCGATGCGGGAGATGCTCCAGGCGTATTACTATGCACGGAGCGACGGCAAAGCCGCGGTCTCCATGCGGATTGTGAGCCGCCAGGGGCACGCGCGAAATCGACGGCTGACCATGCTCCGGCTGGATCAGGCCGATGGTGGGGAGCAGTTCTACTACGTCTACTTCCACGAACCTGCCGATGTCCAGGGCATGAGCTTGCTGGTGATGAAGCGCCCCGGCAAAGAGGATGACCGGTGGCTGTATCTGCCCGCCATCGACTTGGTCAAACGGATTGCCACCTCTGATAAGCGCACCAGCTTCGCCGGTTCTGATTTCACCTATGAGGATGTCTCCGGCCGCGATCTCGACGAGGACGACCACGAGTTGCTGGGCGAGGAGGCGGTCGGCGAGTCCCGCGCCTCCGTCGTCAAGAGCACGCCGAAGCGGCCGGGAGAGGTGGAGTTCAGCTACCGCAAGTTCTGGATTGATGCGGCCACGCACCTGCCGCTCAAAGTGGAGCACTACAACCTCCAGGGCCGCGTCTACAAGGTCTACGAGACCCAAGAAATCCAGACCATTGACGGAACGCCGACGATCACGAAAAGCCTCATGAAGGACCTGGACAACGAGCGGTTCACGGAGATCGCCGTGCAAGATGTGTCGTATGACGGGGGGCTGACCCCGGATGTCTTTCAGGAACGCACCCTACGCCGACCACCCACGTCGTGGGTTCGCTGACGGCGTCCGCCTCATCCCACGCCTCTGGCTCATCGCGGTGAGCCTGGGGCTTGTTCCAGGCCCGGCCTTTGCCGCAACCCGTCCTGAGATTCACCCCCACACCAAACGTTTTGGTGCGGGGGTTCACGGTTTTGTTGAAGCGGCGTATGGCCCCAAATTCCTGGGGGATGAACGGACCCAAAAGGATGAGTTCAGCCTCCTGGAGCAGCGCCTGCAGCTGAAGACGCGCTGGCAGCCGACCGCGGCGTGGCTGGCGTCCTGGAATCCTGAGCTGTTCTACAAAGGCGATCTGCTGATCGACGAGTATGATGAAGCCGTCCGGTATGAGATCCGCGAAGCCTACGGGCTGGTCAGTCCTGTCCCCTGGCTGGATGCCAAATTGGGCCGGCAGATTCTCACCTGGGGGACGGGGGATTTGCTGTTCATCAACGACGTGTTCCCGAAGGACTTCGTCTCGTTCTTCGTCGGCCGGGACGATGAGTATCTCAAAGTCCCTTCCGATGCCGCCCGAGTGTCCATCGTGCATCCGTGGGCGGCCCTCGATCTGGCGCTCATCCCGTTCTTTACGCCGAATGCCGCCATCACCGGCGATGGCTTAAGCTTCTTTGACAGCCTGCTGGGCCGCGTGGTCGGTGAGGAGTCCGAGCGTCTGCTCACCGAGCCGTCGTTCCAGCCCGACCAGACCGAGGTGGCCGCCCGGATCAGCCGCAACCTGAGTAGCTACGAGGTGGCGGGGTATGCGTTCCGCGGATTCTTCAAGCAGGCCGTAGGGACGAAGAACCAAGACGCACGGGAACTCTTCTACCCGGAGCTTGCCGTGTACGGGGCAAGCCTGCGCGGTCCTGCGCCAGGGGTGGGTGGCATCGCCTATGGCGAGATCGGCTACTACGACTCGCTGGAGGATCGCAGTGGCAAGAACCGCCTGATTGAAAATGCCTTGATGAAATACCTCGCAGGCTACGAGCGGGATTTTCCAAACGACTTGCGGCTGGGCGTCCAGTACTTCGTGGAGCAGATGCTGGACTTCGGCGACTTCACCGCCAGTTTCCAGCCCGGCGATGTGCCGCGCGATGAGGTCCGGCAACTGCTGACGCTTCGGGTCACGAGGCTGTTCTGGCTCCAGACCCTCGAAGCCTCTTGCTTCGCCTTGTACTCACCGACCGATGATGACGCGCATCTGCGTCCTCGGCTCACGTGGCAGGCCAGCGACCGGTGGAAGGTGGTCGTGGGCGCCAACCTCTTTTTCGGCACACATGACTGGACCGAGTTCGGGCAGCTCGAAGAGAACGATAACCTGTATGTGCGGGCACGCTACAGCTTTTGAGATGTTGCCAAGTCAGCGTTAGAGTACGGGGAGATCCGAGCGGCCCGTCAGGTAGGCATCGATGGCGCGCGCGGCGCGGCGGCCTTCGGCGATCGCCCAAACGACCAGCGACTGGCCGCGCCTGGCGTCCCCCGCCGCAAAGATGCCGGGCACGGAGGTCTGGGCATCGGCATCGGTCTCGAGGGTGCCTCGCGCATCCGCGCGGAGTCCCAGCGCCTCGATGAGGGGATGCCGCTGCGGCCCGACGAACCCCATCGCCAACAGCACCAGATCCGCCTCAACCGTGAAGGCCGTCTCAGGAATCTCTTTCGGACTCGGCCTGCCCGCTCCCTCGGCTTTTACCCCGCCCCCAGCGCAACTAACAGTGGACAGCTTGGTAACGCTCCAATGAGCATCAGCGGTGCGAACCTTGATCGGTCGATCAACGTCCGTTCGGCTGGGGGCGGGGTGAACCCACTCAACGCGCACGCACTCAAGCCCCGTCACCCGCTCGTCCCGTCCGAGAAATCGTCTCGTCTGCGCGCCCCACTCGCGCCGGACGCCTTCCTCGTGGCTGCTCGAAGTCCGGAGGATGTTCGGCCAGTCCGGCCACAGATCGCGCGGCCGTCTTGTCTCAGGCGGTTTCGCAAGAATCTCCAGCTGCGTGACGCTGGTAGCACCCTGCCGGTTCGCCGTCCCGACACAGTCGGCGCCGGTATCGCCGCCGCCCAGGACGACCACGCGCTTGTCCTTCGCGTCGATGAGCTGCGGCGCAGCAACGTCCTCGCCTGCGACTCGGCGATTGGATTGCGTCAGGAAGTCCATCGCGAAGTGGATGCCGTTCAACCCTCGACCCTCGATCGGCAAATCCCGCGGCACACGGCACCCGACGGCCACGCACACCGCGTCAAACGCCTTCCGCAGCGACGCCGCCGGATAGTCCTTCCCGACGGCGGTGTGCGTCACGAACTCGATCCCTTCTGCTTCCAGCAGCTTCAGCCGGCGATCCAGCACCCATTTCTCCAGCTTGAAGTCTGGGATTCCGTAGCGCAAGATGCCCCCGGGCTTCTCGTCCCGTTCGAAGACCACGACGCGGTGCCCGACGCTGTTGAGCTGATCGGCGCAGGCTAAGCCCGCCGGGCCTGAGCCGATCACGGCGACCGACTTGCCGGTCCGCCGGCTGGGCGGCTCCGGCACCACCAGTCCCGACTGAAACGCGCGCTCAATCACGGCCAGCTCATCCTCGCGGATCGTCACCGGCTCCCCGCCGCTTAGATTCAGGACGCAGGCTGCCTCGCACATGGCCGGGCAGATGCGCGCCGTGACCTCCGGAAAGTTGTTCGTCTCCTGCAATCGCCGATACGCGCGCTCCCACTGTCCCTCGGCCACGGCCTGGTTCCAATCCGGCACGTGATTGCCCAGCGGGCAGCTCCAGTGGCAGAACGGAAGGAAACAGGCGAGGCACCGCGAGGCTTGCTCGCGGGATTGCGCCTCGCTGCGCGGGACGGCGACGTCGCGATAGTCGCGGAGGCGTTCCTCGACGGCACGATACGCCGCTGGCTGGCGCGGCACCTTCAAGAAGATGGGCGGATCGTCCACGGGTGGTTTCATGTCGTCAGACGCTCCCAGGGTTCGCCGGCGAAATAGCGTCGCATCCCCTGCGCGGCGACGAGGCCGGCGCGGGCCGCCATGCACACGAGGTTCGCCCCGGTCACGCAATCCCCGCCGGCAAACACCCCGCGCAACGGGGTCGCGCCGGTTTCCGGATTGGCTTTCACGGTGCCCCTCGGCGGGGCCATGAGATAGGTATGCTCGTTGTCAAACGCCGCCTCCACCTCGTAGCCGAACGCCAGCACGACCAGATCGGCTTCCACTGGAAACTCGGAGCCGGCAATCGGCCGCGGAGCGCGGCGCCCTGACGGGTCAGGATCCCCGAGCTCCATGCGCAGGCACTCGACCTGCGAGACATGGCGAGCGTCCGTCGAGCGAAACGCGACCGGCGAGGCGAGCAGCTGAAACCGCACCCCTTCCTCTTTCGCCGCCTGCACCTCTTTCTTGCTGCCGGGCATGTTGGCTTCGTCCCGCCGGTACACGCAGGTCACCTCGGCGGCCCCAAGGCGGATGGCCGTGCGCACGCAGTCCATGGCGCTGTCGCCTCCGCCGAGCACCGCCACGCGCCGGCCGATCAGGTCGGTGATCGGCTCCCAGTCGTTGGGCAGTTGCTGAGCGTCATAGAACACGCGGACGAGAAATTCGGTCGATGAGAGCACCCCGTCGAGTGTTGCGCCGGGCAGCTCGGGCACCGAAGGGCGGCCGGCCCCGATGCCGATAAACGCCGCGTCAAACCCTTCATCGGTCACCAGCGACTCGATCCAGCACACCTCGGTGTTGGGGTAACATTTCACCCCCAACCGCCCGAGCATCTCGAGGTGGTCTTCCAACACGCGCGCCGGCAGTTTGAACCGGGGGAGCCACCGCAACACCCCGCCCAGGTGGGGCCAGCGTTCGAAGATCGTCACCGCGTGCCCATCGCGGGCCAGGGATTGGGCCAGCGCCAGGCTGGCCGGCCCTGAGCCGACCGCGGCCACGCGTTTTGAGAGCGACGTCCTCGCGATGGGGCTGTCCTGCCCGTCGCGATGGGCCATCTGTCTCCACTCATCGCACACGAACCGCTCGAGCAGCCCGATCGCCACCGGCTCGTGCTTGATCCCCAGGGCGCACGCGCCTTCGCACAACCGCTCCTGCGGACAGAGCCGGCTGCACAACTCCGGCATGGGGCTGATGCTGCGGATCACGCGGTACGCTTCCTCTATATGGCCCTGTTGCAGCGCAGCGATCCACTCGGGGATGCGGTTGCCGAGCGGGCAGGCGGCCTGGCAGCGCGCGTTCTTGCACAGGATGCAACGCTGGGCCTCGGCGAGCGCGTTCAGCGATGTGTAGCCCGTGATCACTTCGTCGAAATTTCGAGAGCGCACGTCCGACGGCTGAACCCTCGGCTGAGTTCTCGGTTTAACCTCGCGCATGGGACGATTCCCCTCCGTTAGACTCCCCGGGGGCGGCTGAGAGTCTGGCGTGGATCGCGGATGCGGCCCGCAGTCCTGCGCCGGCCGCCAGGATCACCGTGGCCGCCCCCGTGACAGCGTCTCCGCCGGCGAAGACACCCGGCTGTGACGTCTCGCCGGTGTCCTCGTTGACAATCAGTCCGCCCCACGACGTCGTCTGAAGGTCGCCGCCTTTCGTCAGCAGGCGGTTGGGCCGCGTGCCGATGGCGATGACCATCGTATCGATCGGGATGAGGACCGGCGGATCGTCCGTCGGGATCGGACGCGCCCGGCCCGACTCATCCGGTTCCCCAAGCCGCTGAGGCTGGCACTCAAGACCCGCGACCCACCCGTCGTCGTTGCCCACCACACGGATCGGATTCGTGAGCCACTGGAAGATGATGCCTTCTTCCTTCGCGTGCGCGTACTCTTCCACCCGCGCGCTCATCTCGGCCTCGGAGCGGCGGTACACGATGCGGACCTCGTGCGCGCCCATCCGCAGCGCGCTGCGGGCCGCATCCATCGCCGTGTTGCCGGCCCCCACGACGGCGACCCGCGAGCCGACCTTGAGCGGGGTGTGGGACTCGGGAAACTGGTAGGCTTTCATGAGATTGATGCGGGTGAGGAACTCGTTAGCCGAATAGACGCCGTTGAGGTTCTCGCCGGGGATGCCGAGGAATCTCGGCAGTCCCGCGCCGGTGCCGATGAACACCGCGTGATACCCCATGGTGTTCAGGAGCTGGTCGAGGGGAACGGTTTTGCCGATCACCACGTTGCAGACGATCTCCACCCCCGATGCCTGCAGTTGCGCAATCTCATCATCCAAGATCGCTTTCGGCAGCCGGAACTCCGGGATGCCGTAGCGCAGCACCCCGCCCGGCTCATGCAGCGCCTCGAAGATCGTCACGCGATAGCCGAGCCTGGCCAATTCCCCTGCGGCGGTCAGGCCCGATGGGCCGGAGCCCACGATGGCGACGCGCGGCCTGACCGGTCGGAGGGGGGCGGTGGGACGCGGGAGGCGATGGGCGCGTTCCCAATCCGACACGAAGCGCTCGAGATGTCCGATGCCCACCGGCTCAAACCGCGCGGCCATGTGGCAGAGCTTCTCGCACTGCGTCTCCTGCGGACACACACGGCCGCAGATGGCGGGCAAGGGATTGGCCTTCTTCACCACGTCGAAGGCCTCCTGGAATCGGCCCTCGGCCACGCAACGGAGGAACGCTTTGATCGGCACCCGCACCGGACAGCCACCCTCGCAGACCGCTTCCTGGCACTGCAGGCATCGGGAGGCTTCGAACTGCGCGCGCGCCTCGGTGTAGCCGGTGTTGACTTCGTCGAAGGTGTGCGCCCGCTCATCAGCCGCCTGATGCGGCATGACCGTTTTGTGATCAGGCTTGAGCGGCATTGAGTTGCGTCTCTTCTTGTCGATACATCTTGTTGCGTCGAACCAGCTCCGCGAAATCGACCTGGTGCGCGTCGAACATCGGCCCGTCCACGCAGGCGAATTTCACCTGCCCGCCGACGCTGACGCGGCAGCCGCCGCACATCCCGGTGCCGTCGACCATGATGGGATCCAGCGACACCTGCGTGGGCACCTGATACTGGGCGGTGAGTGCGGCCACCGCCCGCATCATCGACATCGGGCCGATGGCGACGACCTCAACGGCCTGCGGATCACCCAATTCGTCGAGACGCGCTTTCAGCCGGTCGGTGACCAACCCTTTGAAGCCGTAGGAACCGTCATCGGTGCACGGCATCACCTGGCGGCACACCTGGCTGAGTTCCTGCTCGAGCAGGAGGAGGTCGCGGCTGCGTGCGCCGAGGATCGCTTCGGTGGACGCCCCGGCCTGATGGAGCAGTCGCATGACGGGATAGAGCGCCGCGGCGCCGAATCCTCCGCCGATGCCGATGACCATCGCTCCGGGCCTTGCCGCGTGGAACGGCTCCCCGAGCGGGCCGACGAGGTCCCGCACCTCCTGACCTTGCTGGAGGCCGCCGAAGAGCTTGGAGGTGCGGCCGACCTCCTGGATGACGACGGTGATCGTGCCGGCGGCCGCATCAAAATCCGCAATCGTCACCGGGATCCGCTCGCCGTGCTCGTGGACCCGGACGATGACGAATTGGCCCGGCTTGGCCGCACGCGCCACCCACGGGGCGGCGATGACAAACCGGTTCGTCACCGGCGTCAACCGCTCTTTCTTCAGGATGCGGAATCCTCCGCTACCGTCCCACATGTCCCTTGTCCCAGCGCTGTCGAAAAGCCCAGGGGCAGCAGGGCCTGCCGCTCGCGCACCCCACGGCGGTGCTCCCCCCGCTGCTTCGTTTTGCTGCGCAAAAGCGAAGCAAAACGGTGGGGGTGCGCGCCGGCATGGGGGCCCCGCGCTGCGCGTCACCCGCTGCCTGGTGGCTTTTCGACAGAGCACCTTGTCGCTTGTCGCTTAGTGCTTCACAACTCTGGATGCTCGTGCTTTGCTTTGAGTCGCTTCCACCGTCGCTCCACTTCCGCCTCAAGCTCCTGCGCGACGGAGGCCTGCTCCTGGGCCAAGAGGTGTTTGGTCTTGCCCATGAGACTCAACCACTCGCGCACCGGCCGCTTGCGGTCCAACACTTCCGGATCATACGTGATGATGGTTTTCCCGCGCTCGACCTCGTAGAGCGGGAAGAAGCAACAGTCGACGGCGGCCTGGAGGACTTGCGCAGCCGAATCGTCGGGTGCGGCCCAGTTCAAGGGGCAGGACGAGAGGATCTTGCCGTAGACGAACCCGCGGTGCCGCGCGTACCACTGGGCCTTGGCCGCTTTTTTCATCAGATCCTCAGGAAATCCCTCGACGGCCGTGAAGACGTACGGGATGTTCGCGGCGGCGAACAGCTGCGGGGTGTCCTTGTGGTGGAACGCCTTGCCATGGCTGTGCACCCCGACGGGACTGGTGCTGGTCTGGTGGCCGAACGGCGTGGAGTAGGAGAGCTGGCTGCCGGTGTTCATGTAGCCTTCGTTGTCGTACTCGATGACGATCATCCGGTGATTGCGCAGG
Organism: Candidatus Aquivivens invisus; assembly: GCA_001804415.1. Taxonomy (GTDB): domain Bacteria; phylum Omnitrophota; class Gorgyraeia; order Aquiviventales; family Aquiviventaceae; genus Aquivivens; species Aquivivens invisus. Next base: position 2,906 of record MHGA01000022.1, on the reverse strand, counting down.
GCGGTGCCCAGCGCCGAGCCCATCCCGATATCCATCCCGCCGTCTCCGGAGACCATCACGAACGTCGGCTGATGGGTCGCGGGGAGCTCCCGCCGGCGCACCCGCTCGTGATACATCTCCACCAATCCGGAGAGGGTCGAGGCGCCGTTTTGAAAGAGGTTGTGCAGGTACGTCACGCGGTGGGCGGTGGTGGGATAGCCGGTCGTCACGACCATGGCGCAGCCCGTCTGGTACAGGACGACGACGGGGCCGTCAAGGACGCGGAAGAATTGTTTGATCGTGGTGAACGCCCCGCAGCCTGGGCAGGCCCCGTGTCCCGGCGCGACGCGATGCGGGGTGGGGGCCATCTTCCACAACGGATCCAACGTCACGTGCAGCCGGCCGGTCGCTCGGTCTCTGACCACGCGGGCGTGGTGCCGGGTGACCTCTTCAACCGTGAGGAGCGGCACCGACGCCGACCGGTCATGGCCGTTCGTCGCGGCACGCGACAGCCCCGGCGTAGCCCCGAGATAGTCAAACCGCGGCACGCGCGCGCGAGGCTTGAGCGCGTCAAGCGCCTGCTGGAACAAGGTGAGGGCATCCTCGACGGTAAAATCTTTCCCGCCGAGCCCGTAGACGCGGGATAGGCACCGCGCCCGGTTGGCGACATCCTCTTGCAGCGCGCAGCGTATCTCCAGGCTGAGATTTCCGCCGCCCGCCCCGTACGAATCCGCGCGGTCCGCGATCACCACCGCCTTGACGTTCCGCAGCGCGGCTCGAATGTCCTCAGCCGGAAACGGCCGCAGCACGGTGGGGTTGACCACGCCGACCCGCCGGCCCTGCCGGCGCAGGGCATCCGCCGCTTCCTTCGCGGTCTCGGCGGAGGAGTTGAGCAGCGCCAGCGCCACCTCGGCATCCGCCATGCGATGCGACTCGACCACCGGATACCGACGGCCTGAGAGGGCGGCGAATGACTTGAGGAGCTCGGGGATGACGGTGCGCGCGGCCTCGAAGGCCAGATGGAGTTGGTACTTGTTATTGATGAGATCCGGATCGTTCATGTAGGGCCCGATCGTGACCGGCCGATCGGGGTCCAGGGCGGTGAACGGCGCCTGGGGCTGTCCCACGAATCGTCGCACGGTCTCATCGTCGAAGACGTGGACCCGCCGTTTCTGATGGCTGGTGAAGAATCCGTCGTAGGCCACGATCACCGGCAGCCGCAGCGACGGATGCTCGCCGATCCGGACGGCCAGGAGGTTCAGGTCGTAGACGGCTTGCGGGTCTTTCGCCAGGAGGATGATCCATCCGGCGTTGAGCGCGAAGTAGAGGTCCGAGTGGTCGCAGCGGATGTTGAGCGGGCCGTTGATCGCCCGGGTGGCGAGATTCAACACCATGGGAAAGCGGGTGCCGGATTGCACCGGCAACTGCTCCAGCGCATACAACAGGCCTTGGGAGCTGGTCACGTTGAGGACGCGCCCGCCTCCCGTCGAGGCGCCGTAGCAGATGCCGGCGGCGCTGTGCTCGCCGTCAGCCGGCACCATGGCGATGGTATGCCGGCCGGCGGCTTTCATGCGGCTTAAGCCCTCGGCGACTTCGGTCGACGGCGTGATGGGGTAATAGCCCATCAGGTGGTAGTTGATCTGTGCGGCGGCCAGGGCGGCCAGCTCGTTGCCGCTCATGAACGCGACGCGTTGCGCGGCTCGGGGTCGATGCCGAGCCGTCTTTGTCGCCGTGTTCGGGCGAGGGCTCATGTGGTTTCCTCGCGGCAGAGGGGGACGCGCGCGGTCTGCACCCACGGGCCTTCTCGTTCCTTCGTCATCGCGCCGGACGGACACGACTCCACGCACCGCAGGCAGCCTTTGCAGAATTGGTAGTCGATGCCAAGTAAACGCACGGCCTCGCGCTCCCACTCAATCCCGTCCGGCGTCATCGCCGCCATGACATCCTTGGCGTCCCACACCAAGCAGTAGTCCGGGCACACCAGGTCGCAGATGCCGCAGTGATTGCAGCGGCTCAGATCCAGCTTCGGCGCAAAGCCCTGGCGGGAGGCGGAGAGATCATTGACGACGCTGTTGCCGACATCCAGGATCATTCCGCCGATCGGCGCCGTCAGGTAGCCCCACCGCGGCGCAGGATTCATGACCTCCGGCGAGGGCACGGGTGGGCCCTCGCGCACGATGCGCTCGACCGCCTCCTGATAGCCCCTCCAGAACGTCTTGACGTTGGCTTCGGCCAGCTTGGCTGAGCGCTTCCCGAAGTGCTCCTCCAATGTCGCGGCCAGCGCCTTCGCGTCGATCAGCGAGCAGGCGTTCGCCACCGCTCCCAGCATCGCCGTATTGAGGCGCGTCTTTTCCTCCACCGCGATGGCCATCGCATCCACGAGGAGCGCGCGTCCCTTGGGCAGCGTGGGGGTGGAGGCGACCGGGGCGTTCAGCACCAGGACGCCGTCGGGCCGCAGGCCGGCGAGGGTGGCGCCGCGGCTCAGCAGCGCTTCGTGAAAGACGGCCAGGACGTTCGGCTGGGTGATGGGGCTGGTGACGCGGATCGGGCGATTCGCTTTCGCCACTCGGATGAACGCCTTGACCGGGGTGCCTTTCTTCTCGGAGCCGTACGAGGAGAACTGGGAGGCGTTCAGGCCCTGGCGCAGCACCAGGGTTTCAGCCAACAACTGGGCCGCGAGATTCGCGCCCAGGCCGCCGATGGACTCGAAGCGGATCTCAAGAGGAAGACGCGCTGGCATGGTACCTCATGGTACCGACCCGCCGCCATGACACCATGATCTGCGTCATCCCCCCACCTGCGGAATCTGCCAAAGGCAGCTCTGCGCGAAGCGCAGGGCCTGTTAGGCCATCAGCAGGTGATGCCATGAAAGGCTGCGCACCCCCGGCTGCTAGAATAGGCAGCGGGCTCTTGTTGGTCGAGGCGAC
>MHGA01000021.1 GCA_001804415.1 Candidatus Aquivivens invisus | reverse complement strand
CCACGTGCACGGCATGAGTGTCTCGGAACTGAAAGGATTCGGACGGGAGAAGGATGAGAGCTACCCGCACCATGCCGGGGATGCGGTGGTCGATTTTACGCCCAAGGTCAAGATCGAGGTCGTCTGTCCCGATGAGGAATGCGAGGCGATCGTGAACGCCATCCAGAACGCCGCCCACACCGGCCGACGCGGCGATGGTAAAATCTTTGTCTCAGTTGTGCAGGAGGCCATCAGCATCCGCACCGGTGACAGAGGAGACAGCGCAATCTGAAACAGACGCAGTCAGGTCAGCCAGAGCGGTTCATCCGGCACGCTTTGTGGCTGGAGTACGCCACAGTGGGCTGGAACATCGTTGAGGCATTCGTAGCCATTGGGGCGGGGGTAGTTGCTGGCAGCGTCGCCCTCGTTGGTTTTGGGTTCGACAGCGTCATTGAGGTGATCGCCGCCAGTGTCCTGATCTGGCGGCTTCGCTGTGAGCTCGCCTGCCGCCACGATACCCACGCCCACGCTGAGCGGAGGGCGCTGCGGGTCGTTGGTGCCACCTTTCTCCTTCTCGCCGCCTACGTGGCCTACGAGGCCGGCACGATGTTGTGGCATCGGGAGGCCCCGCAGATCAGTGTGGTGGGTTTAGCGCTCGCAGTCCTCTCGGCTGTGGCGATGCCCTTCCTGGGGCTGCGTAAGCGACACGTGGCACGACATCTAGGCAGCAAAGCCCTGGCTGCCGACGCCATGGAGACGCTCATCTGCGCCTACTTGTCTTTGACGCTGCTCTTGGGATTGGGCCTGAACGCCTGGCTCGGCTGGTGGTGGGCCGACCCAGTCGCCGCTCTCGCCATGCTGCCGCTCATTCTTCATGAAGGCTATGAGGCGTGGTCTGAAGAAAAGATTGCCTGACCTATCTGGAAGGAACATCAGCGTGGCTACACGCTGCTAGGTGCATCACCAGGTCTGGCTCCGCGGAGACAGCAAGAGCGCGCAGGCGGTACGGGCAACAAGCACTGCGTGACTGAGTTCGAGTTACCTACCCCCCTCGGGAGGGGATCGCTCAACCAGTGTTGCGCAGACCGGCGGAGATGCAATTGATGGTGAGCAATAGGTGAGTGAGGTCGGTGTCAGTAGCGGCACCGCCCTGCACGCGGCGCAGGAGCTCAACTTGAATGCGATGCATCTCACGCAACGCAGGCAACCGCAGGGCGCTGGCGGCCATCCAGTTGGGCAGGCCGGCTCCGAGGCTCTGCGCCTCGGTCACGGCGAGGATGGCAGCCACTGTTTGCTCGTGCTCATGGGCGATGTGCTGGTAGATCCGGTGACGGCTCTCCTCATCAGGCACGAGTTGGGCATACCAACCCGCGACCTCCATCTCGGCAGTGAGGAGACTCACCTGCAGCGACATGACGAGATTGTGGAAGAATCGCCACTCAGCGCACATGCGTCGCAGACGTGCCAACCGCTGCGGATCGGCAACCGCCGGAGCCAGCGCGCTGCCGACCCCGAACCACGCGGAGATCAGATGACGGTTCTGCGTCCACGAGAAGACCCACGGGATGGCCCGCAGATCCTCAATCCCCTTCGTGTCCTTACGCTTCACCGGCCGTGAGCCGATGTTGAGCTTGCCCAGCACGTCCACGGGTGAGGCGGTACGGAAGTACGGCACAAAGCCGGGAGCTTCCACCAGCTGCCGGTACGTGGCGTAGGCCGCCTGCGACAGCCGTTCCATCTCCTCCAGAAATTCTTCGGGCGTCTCCGGCAGACCGGGCTCGTTTTCGAGGCTGGCCGCCATGACGCTGCCGACCAGCCGTTCCAGGTGATAGAGTGCGGTGTCCGCGTTGAGATACTTCGAGGAGATCGCCTCACCCTGCTCCGTGATCTTGATATGTCCCCGGAGCGTCCGCGGGGGCAGCCCCAGAATCGTCCGATGCGTAGGGCCGCCTCCTCGAGAGATGGAGCCGCCCATGCCGTGGAAGAACTTCAAGACAACCCCGCGGGCATCGGCGATGCGCATCATCGCGGCTTGCGCCTTGTGGATTTCCCACTGAGACGTCAGGACACCCCCATCCTTGTTGGAGTCCGAGTAGCCCACCATGACCTGCTGCAACATCCGACGCAGGGCGAGGCTCCTGCGCACGACCGGCAGGGCGAAGAGCTCATCCAGAATCGTGGCGGATCGCCTCAAGTCCCTGATGGTCTCAAAGAGCGGGACGATGGAGAGAGGGCAGGCGCCGTTCGTCCACAGACCCGCTTCTTTGCAGAGCAGGTAGACCATGAGGAGGGCTGAGACATCGCGAGTCATGGACAGGATGTAGGAGCCGATGCACTCGGCGTCAAGGGTCTGTTGGGCCCAGGGAATGGTCTGAACCGTGTCGAGCGTCTCTTGGGTCGCGTCGCTATAGCGATGTCCGGTTTTCACGAGCCGCTTCGGAGAGGCGAGAACGTCCTGCAGCCAGGTCCGGCGCTCCGACTCCGAGCGGCTAACAAAGGACTCCTGTCCAGCCGCCGTGGCGAGTTCCTCAATCGCCTGCTCAAGCGTTTCGCTGTTGTCTCGGATATCGAGCTTCGCCAGGTGAAACCCAAACGTTTTGACGCGCAGCTCCAACGGCCGCAGCCAGGTCTCCGCGGCCCGCGACCCTCCATGGGCCTCAAGGCTCTGCCGCATCGTCCGCAGCTCTTGGAGCAGCTCGCCGGCGCTCCGATAGGCATGCGTGGGCCAGGCAGGAGGCTCGCCCCCATCCGCTAACGCGTCGCGGCGTGCCGCGAGCCGCTGGCGGATGGCGGCCAGCTTCACTCGATAGGGCTCATGCGGGTTGCGGGCTTCAAGCGCCTGAAACGCCGGTACGGTGGCGCGGTCATGCTCCAGGGATCGGAGAAGCTCAGGAGAGATCTGGGTTTCCCAGATGGACTGCGAAAAGCGCTTCACGAGATGCTCCATCTCGGTGACATAGAGATCGAGGATGAGTGTGGCGTGTCGACGGAGTGTGCGGCGTGTCACCTCCGCGGTCACAAACGGATTGCCGTCCCGGTCGCCCCCGCGCCAGCTGGAAAACTGCAAGACGGCGGGGATATCAAACCGCTGATGTGGAAAGGCTCGCTTCAGCGTGCGGTAGAAGTGGTTGAGGACGACCGGTGCCAGCGGATAGAACGTCTCACGGAAGTAGAAGAATCCGTTCTCCACTTCGTCGATCACACGAGGCTTCTCCAAGTAGATATCACCGGTTTGCCAGAGGATCTCGATCTGCGCCCGGATGCGTTCGTTGAGCTCCTCGCGCTCCGCTGCGGTGCGCCCGTGCTGCGCCAGATGGGCGAGGTCCTGATAGATGCGCCGGTGCGCTTCGAGGATCGTGACCCGTTTGGCCTCCGTGGGGTGGGCCGTGAAGACCGGCTGAATCTCAAATCCGGAGAGAAACGCGCGGATGTGTTCAGGCGTCACGCCTCGCGCATGCAACGTGTCGACCACCGTCTCAAAGGCCCACGGGGCCTTGGCCGCGTGGGGAGAGGGGGCGCCTCCCGCGGCTTCCTCGCTCGCCCGCCGCGCCGCGGCCGCGTGGAACTCTTCGGCGATGCTGAAGAGGTGAAACAAGATCGAATGCGCCTGAATCAGCCCCTCACGGAATTCCGGATTCTGGAGCGCTTGCTCGGCGATCGGTGAGGTCGGTTCGGTGGAACCCTGCGGCAGCGGCAGCCGCGAGGCAATCTCCTCAGCAGAGGAGGATCGAAGGACAGCAATCAGGTGCTCAGCAAGCCGCGTGGCTTCCGCGTTCAGCCGGTCGGCATCGAACACCGTGGTGGGTGGGGCGCGAAATGGCGTCTGGCACGGCGCGTGAGGTTTCATCCGGGCGTCTCCGGCCGGAGGGTTGGCGGCGGCCTCGCGGCTCCCCCAGGTGCGCCCTCGTTGCTCGGAGCCTCTCCCGCGATGAGCCACTGCACGGCAATGATGAACGCGCCTGTGAGTAGTAGGTTCAGCGCCAGGCTGAATACTGCGAAGGTAAGCGGCAGTCCCCCCAGTCCGTAGCCCAGTGCCACAAGGAGCACGCCGGCCCCCACCTCCCCTCGCGGAAACATCGCCACGCTGAGCGCCAGCCGCTGCCGCACTGACGCTTCCTGCCGATAGCAGAATAGCGGAAACATTTTCCCAAGATTGGAGACGAACGTCAGCAGCAGGACATGGAAGATCGCAGCGCCTATGCCAACGCCACCGAGGGTGATTTGTGGGAGTGAACAGCCCACCAGGAACATGAAGAGCGCCTTGACGGTCCGATCCAGGACCAGCATCCCCCCGTGCTCGGGCTCCAGGTAGGCATGCTCGCGGGGATGTGCCGCCACGCGAGTCGGGTCGTGTGGGTTGTGGAACAGACAGCCCAGCGCGAAGGCTGGCAGGAGGACCTCAAGGTGGACGTGGACCGCATGCTCAAGCCACTGGCACAGGAACACGATCCCCACGGCATAGAGGAGCAACCAGCCTTTGCCGATTGGCCACCGAAGCGCGTGGAGCCAGCGGTAGGCGACCCCGAGGAGCGCGAGTATCAGAAGGACGACCGTGAGCAGTTCCGGCTTGAAGCCCACGACCAGCATCTGAAGCGGGATCATGAACAGCACCGTATCGAGATCGTCAAAGATCGCAAGCACCCGGGCTTTGCGGAACAACCACGTCGTTCCCAGGCCTGCCGCAGCCAGCATGGCAAAGAGCACCCCCGCGGAGGTCGGGGCGGCGAAGCGTCCGACGAGAAACGCCTCGGTCCAGGGGGCCTGAAACACGGCGATGAAGTAGAGCGCACAGAAGATCCACGGGAAGGCAGCGGCGGTTGCGGCCACCACGTAGTCCCACCCATACGACCTGAGGCGGCGCTTATCCAGCGTGAACTCCAACCCCACCTCGATCATGATATAGGCGAGGCAGACCATGGTCACGGTGGAGAGGGCCGTCCGAAGGCTGGAGAGGTCGGCCAGTTGCGAGACGACCAGGCCCCCCACCAGCAAGCCGCTATAGAGGAGGACTTGGGTCATTGAGGGTGTCGTGGCGTGACGGGCACCCCGCCGCCGCGCGTACGGCTGTACGGTCCTGGCGGGATGCGGAAGGTCTTCGCCAGGTGTTCAGCGAGAGGATTGGGCCATTTGCGTTTGCGGGTGACCAGGTAGATCGTCTCGTCGATGCCTGTGGCGGCATGCGGGCCGACGACCGCCAAGCCGTTGGCAGGGAGACTCACGGAGACGGTGTACGCGTTCAACGGCGCAATCCCGAAGCCCGAGAGCGCCAGCCGCCTGGCCAGCTCGACATCCT
>MHGA01000020.1:4599-12914 GCA_001804415.1 Candidatus Aquivivens invisus | reverse complement strand
AACCTGACGCAGCAGACGGACCAGACGGACCCGACGCAGGTGACCCGGTACACCTACGACGTCGAGAACCAACTCACGCGCATCGACTTTGCTGGTGGTTCCATGGCGCAGTACCGCTACGACGGCCTGGGGCGACGGATCGAGAAGGCCGTGAGCGGCACCGTCCTGCGATACGTCTACGACCACGAAGACCTCCTCTTCACCGTCGATGGCGCGAACGCCCTCCAAGCGGGCTTCCTCCACGGGCCGGGGATCGATGCGCCCCTGCTCCTCCTGCCGGATGCCGACCGGGATGGCACGCTCTCGCGCGGGGAGCCCACGCGCCGGCTGCTGACGGATGGGCTGGGCTCCATCATCGCGGTGGTCGATGACCGCAGCGGGACGCTCGTGGAGCGCTACCTCTATGAGAGCTTCGGCACCCTCACCCTCCGGGCCCCTGACGGCACCGTCCTCCCGCAGTCAGCCGTCGGGAACCCCTACGGCTTCACCGGGAGGGAGTTTGATGCGGAGAGTGGGTTGTATTACTACAGGAGCCGATATTACGATCCGAAGATAGGCCGGTTCCTGCAAGAAGACCCCGAGCAGCCAGGCCAAGTCCGCGTTCAGGGTGGCAGAGTTGTGGTCATCAAACCCTCTGCACCCTCCCTGGTGTCGCAGCGCCTCAACCCTTACGTGTATGTTTCGAATAACCCGATTAACCTCGTGGATCCCTATGGTCTTTTAGAACGAGGGACGAAACAGTGGAGTGAGGCGAAGGCGATCGCTGAATCGAATCTGGGAGAAAAACTCGAACAGGCCAGGGCACAAAATTTGGAATGTCCAGCGATCCCGGGAGGGACCGCTGATGAATCCAAAGAAATGGTAACCGAGGCGTTTGCTGATGAAGTCCAACCAGGAGAATGGTGGCCCGGAGGCCTGGGATTGTTGAATAAAAAGAACCAAGACAAGATCAACGAAAGAATGCGTCAGAAATATCCCGATTGGCCCTGGGCGCAGTGGGATGAGGCGTTCGAACAACTGAAAGGACAGCCCAAGTGAAACCCACACACCTGAAAGGTTCACTTTTTGGCGGGCTCATCGGGTTGATAGCGGTTCTTCTGTACATGTTCTCATTCACAGGTCGAGTGCAGAATTACGAGACAGGAGGCTTCATCTACGCACTGAGCTCCTTCGTCGTCATCATCCCCGCCATCGTTGCATCGCTGGCAAATGGAAAGCTGTTGCCGATATTTGCCGTGGGATACTGGGCGCTGCTGGGTTGGCTCTATGCCGTCTCTTTGCGGCGAAGGAAACTATTCTTGCTCACGGTGGGTCTCGTACATCTTGTTGGCCTTATTGCTGTCGACTTGATCGTTCGCTCCAAGCCACTCCCTTCTTTCTTAGGTTGGTGATTCCGCTCATCGGGATGGTCCAGTACACCTACGATCCCCTCAGCCGCCTGACCCAGCTCCGGACGGACATCATGCGGACCGAGGCGACCTACGACGCGGCGAGCCAACTCCTGGACCTGCGCCATACGAACGTGTCAGCGGGGACGACGCCGGCCTTTGCGACGTACGCCTACGATCCCCTCGGCAACCGCACCAGCCTCACCGATCCGCTGGGCCTGCACACCTTCACCTACGATGCGTTGAATCGTCTGACCGGTGCCGACCATCCCGTGGGCAGCAGCCTTCCCGAAGAAACCTTCACCTACGACCCGGTGGGCAACCGCCTGACCTCGCACCGCAGCGCCGCCCATCGGTACGATGGCGCCAACCGCCTGCTCGAAGACGACCAGGTCACCTATGCCTATGACGCCAACGGGAACCTCACCACCAAGACCGACAAGGCCACGGCGGCGACGACGACCTACACGTATGATGTGGAGAACCAATTGATCCAAATCGACCTCCCGGATGGCCGGCTCGCTTCCTACCGCTACGATGGCCTCGGCCGACGGCTCGAGAAGGCCGTGCGCGGCACCGTCACGCGGTACGTCTCCGACCACGAAGACCTCCTCTTCACCGTCGATGGCGCGAACGCCCTCCAAGCGGGCTTCCTCCACGGCCCCGGGATCGATGCGCCGCTCCTGCTCCTGCCGGATGCCGACCGGGATGGCACGCTGGCGCACGGGGAGCCCACGCGCCGGCTGCTGGCGGATGGGCTGGGCTCCGTCACCGCGGTGGTCGATGACCGCAGTGGGACGCTCCTGGAGCGCTCCCTCTATGAGAGCTTCGGCACCCTCACCCTCCGGGCCCCCGACGGCACCGTCCTCCCGCAGTCGGCCGTCGGGAACCCCTACGGCTTCACGGGGCGGGAGGTGGATGCGGAGTTGGGAATCCGGAGTTGGGGCTTCCTTATTACCGGATAAGATACTATGATGATAGTGCTCCGGTGGATGAGTGATCGAGGAGGACAGGTTCATCATGAATCCTGCTATTAAGGTGGCGGTACTCGGTGCGGGAGGGTTGGGGCGCGCGGCGTGCCGGATCATCGGCATGAAGCAGGAGCTGCAGCTTGTGGCGATCTGCGACAGCAAGGGGCTCGTCGCCTCCCCGGAGGGTCTGGCGTGTGAGCGGATCGCTTCTGGCTCCGGCGACCTCGTCTCAAGTTACCTGGCTGGTGAATCGTCCGCCTCCAACGGCAACGGCCATGGCGGGTGCGCGACAGCGACCGTGACCGCTGTCCACTGCGACGACTCTCTTAAGGCGACGGCTGAGTGGGAGGGTTCGATTGACGCGGTGCTGGTGACGCTGCCGAATATGCCCAACGAGTTCATCCCCACGGTGATCAAACAGTTTGTCCAGCGGCGGGGCGAGGTGGTTTTCGTCGATGTGCTCAAGCGCACTGCCGCGGTTGAGCAGATGTTCGCCTTGGACACCGTCGTCAAAGAGACCGGCAGCGTGGTCCTGACCGGCTGCGGCGCCACGCCCGGGTTGTTGACCGCGGCGGCGGTGCTGGCGGCCCAATCGTTTATCCAGGTGGAGCGGGTGGACATCTGGTGGGGGGTCGGCATCGCCAATTGGGACGCCTACAAGGCGACGATCCGCGAGGACATCGCCCATGTGCCCGGCTACTCGGTGGAGCGCGCGAAGGCGATGACCGATGAGGAAGTCGAGACGTTCTTGGATACCACCGGCGGCCTCCTGGAGCTCCATCACATGGAGCACGCGGATGATGTGCTGCTGGAGCGCGAGGGCGTCGTCGACTCGCGTACCCACGTGGAGGTCGGCGGGGTTATGGACACGCGGCATCCGAAGAAGCCGGTCTCAACGACCATGACCCTCACGGGAGTGACCTTTGAAGGCAAGCGCGCCAGCCACAAGTTCATCCTCGGCGATGAAACCTCCATGGCCGCCAACGTGATCGGTCCGGCCCTCGGGTATCTCAAGCGGGGCTGCTGGCTCAAAACCCACGGGATCTTCGGGGTGTTTGGCTCGACCGAGTTCCTGCCGATGGTGGTCCGCTAAGATAGCACACAGCACACAGCACACAGCACACAGGCCACGCCCTTCCGCTTCAACGCGTGCGCCCTCAGCCACACCTACGTCCGCATCGCCTCTCTCCGTGCTGATCGCTGCCCTGGATGAGGAATTGGCTCATCTTCAGGACCGCGAGCTGCTCAGGACGCTCACAACGCTTGAGGCCGTGCATGGCGTCACTGCGACGATCCAGGGACGTCGGGTCGTCTTGTGGTGCACGAACGATTTTCTTGGGCTCTCCCAGCACCCGCGGTTAGTCCGCGCCTCAGCCGACGCCGCCAGGCGCTGGGGGGTGGGGGCCCGCGCCTCGCGTCTGCTCGCCGGATCAACCGCCTTGCATCACCAGCTTGAAGATCGTCTCGCGTCGTTCTTTCACGCGCCCTCCGCCGTCACATTTCCCAGCGGGTATCTGGCCAACCTGGGGGTGCTGGGGTGCCTCCTGTCGCCGGATGACCTCGTGCTGGTCGATCGGCTGGCCCACGCAAGTTTGCTTGATGCCTGTCGACTGCCGCGTGCGCGCGTCAGAGTCTTCCGTCACAACGACGTGGAGCATGTGGCAGGCCTGTTGAGGCGATACGCCAAGGCGCGGCGTCGGTTGGTCGTCACGGAAGGCCTGTTCAGCATGGAAGGGGATCGCGCGCCCCTGAAGGATCTGGCGGACGTCGCGCAGCGGTACGGCGCGTTATTATATGTAGACGACGCCCACGGAGCCTTCGCCACAGGACACACCGGTCGGGGGACTCCTGAAGTTGAAGGCGTGGCGCACGGGTCGATGATTTACATGGCGACCCTCGGGAAAGCCCTGGGTTGCCAGGGGGGATTTGTCGTGGGCCATTCAAAGCTGATCCGGTTAGTGCACAACCGGGCTCGGACGTTCATCTATGAAACTGCGCAAGCCCCTCCGATTGTGGCGGCTGCCGTTGAGGGTCTTCGCGTGGTCCAGGAGGAACCCGCCTTGCGCGAGTCGCTGGCGGGCAATGTCGAGCGGCTTCATCAGCGTCTCGGGCCGGATCTGGGTCGCTCGCCAAGCCATATCGTGCCCATCATGCTCGGGGGCACCCAACGGGCACGCCGGCTGGCGGCGGGGCTCTTCGGCAAGGGAATCTTCGCGCCGGCGATCCGTCCCCCCACCGTCCCGGCCGGTACCGCGCGTCTTCGCCTGAGTGTCAGCACGTTGCATACGGCCGGCCAGATCGAACAGCTTGTCCGAGCGTTATCAAACAGCATGAGCGCGTGATGGAGAAGGCCGCAGGGCTCTTTATAACAGGAACAGATACCGGGGTGGGGAAGACGCTCATCGCGGCAGGGTTGGCCGCATGGTGCCGAGCGCGCGGCATCGACGTGGGTGTCATGAAACCGATCGCCACCGGGGGCCGGGTGTCCGCTGATGCCGTGCAGCTTGCCCGTGCGGCAGGGGTGGTTGATCCCCCGGCGCTCATCAATCCTGTGTGCTTCCGTGAACCGCTGGCGCCGTTCGTCGCGGCCCAACGGGCCGGAGCATCCATTCGATGGAGCGCGATTCGGCGAGCCTTCCGGCAACTCCAACGGCGTCATCGGTTCTTGATCGTCGAAGGCATCGGAGGCTTGCTGGTGCCGCTCTCCCGACGACGGACGGTGGCGGATCTGATCCGCCTCATGGATCTGCCGGTGTTGATCGTCGCTCGGCGACGCCTGGGCACGCTGAACCATACCCTGCTGACGGTTCAAGAAGCCAGGCGGCAGGGATTGCGGGTGCTCGGTGTGGTCCTCAACGCGGCCGATCCGCCCACGAGAGATCGCGACGCGCGACTCGCCGAGCGAACAAACCCCCCTGCGCTTGAGCAGTGCCTGCCCGTCCCACTGCTGGGGAACGCCTCATATCACCGCGCGTTGGCCGAAGGGACAGCATCGTCCCCGACATGGCGCCGTCAGCTTGTCGGGTGGGTGCAACGCAGTTGTTCGCCGACCCTACTGAAGTGGTTAATCGCCCTCAACGCGCAAACGCGCTAACGGGCAAACGCCAAAACGGTTCCTGAAGTTGACAGAGCGGGAGGCCTGTGATACGCTCCTGTTCAGACAGGAGGCCCTCATCCAATGAGCCTGAATCTTTCGCCATTTCCTTGTCGAACGCGCCACCCCTTAAACTCATCAAGCGGCAGGGTCGCGGTCATTGTGTTGGGAATGCTGACCTTGCTGGCGATCTCAGGAGCCGGCGTGTCGGTGTTTCTCCAGATGCAGGAGCGCTCGCTGCGCCTGGACCGGGAGAAGGAGCTGCGCCTGGTGAAAGCCGAGAACACCCAATTACAGGAACAGGTGGATGACGTCACGAAAGTCAAAGAGCAGCTGGAAACCGACCTGACCAAAGCCAAGTCAGACCTTGAGGAGAACCTGCTGCAACTGGCGAAGACGCAGAAGGAGAACGAGGAGCTTGAGAAAGCCGTGGATCAGCGCCAGGACGAAGTCAACCGGCTCAGCAAAGACCTCGAGCAGATCCGTTCGGAGCGCACCCAGTTGACCCAACGCATCGCGCAAGTGACGGAGCAATCCAAGAAGCTCCAGACGGAGCTGGACCAGATCGAGACCGCCAAGACCGAGCTCGAGACGAAAGTCTTGGAGCTGTCACAGGGCCAGCCGACGGTTGAGTTGGAGAAGGTCTTCGTGACGGATGCCGGAGCCTCCCCCACGGCGATCGGGGCAGGGCCTGAGGGGCAGGTGGTGGTGGTCAACCGCGAATATGACTTCGTGGTCATGAACCTGGGGAAGAGCCACGGGCTGACGCTTGGGCAGGAGTTTCAGATCGTCCGTGACAACCAGATCCTGGGGCGGGTGAAGGTGGAGAAGATTTATGATGAGCTGTCGGCTGCGGCGATCCTGCCGCCGTCGAACAAGGCTTCCATTCGGGAAGGGGATTTCGTTCGAGCGGCCTTGTAAGAGCACCAAGCACCAAGCACCAAGCACCAAGCACCAAGCACTAAGAGAATCCCCCAGGATGGGGGATTTTTTGTGACTAGACATGGACGTCATCATTCACCAGACGCAATCGATCGCCGGTCATGTGAGGGTGCCGGCGGATAAAGCCATCAGCCATCGCGCGGCGCTGTTGTGCGCGCTGAGTGAGGGTCAGACGGAGCTGACCGCCTGGCCCTCCGGAGATGATTGCCAGCGAACCCTGAGCCTCGTGGAGCGTCTGGGTGTGGTGGTCGATCGTCTTCCCGGGGGGATTCGGATCCATGGCGTGGGGTTGACCGGGCTGCGCGCGCCGCAGGGCGAGCTGGATTGCGGCGAGTCCGGGACAACGATCCGGTTAGCCGCGGGTCTGCTGGCCGGCCAGCCGTTCGTGAGCCGCTTGACAGCCGCGCCCTCCTTGTGCCGGCGGCCGATGCGGCGTATCACCGAGCCGCTGACTCAGATGGGTGCCTGCATTGAATCCCACGGCAGCCCCAGCCCCCGCGCGCAAGACGCGGAGCTGTATCCGCCGCTTCAGATCACCGGATGCCGGCCGCTTCACCCGCTGCGCTATCGGATGCCCATCGCCAGCGCGCAAGTCAAATCAGCCGTCCTGCTGGCGGGCTTGTTCGCGGAGGGGCCGGTGAGCGTGGCGGAATCGCAGCCTACCCGCGATCATACCGAACGGCTCCTCCGGCTCTTGGGGCGAAGCGTGCAATCCCACGATGGGGACGTGCGCCTTGAGCCGTCTCAGGAAGCGTTGCGAAGCCCGGGCCGGTTGGTCATTCCCGGGGATCCCTCAAGCGCCGCCTTCCTGCTTGTGGCCGCGGCGGTGCTGCCCGGCTCCTCCTTGACGATCCAGGATGTGGGATTGAACCCCACGCGCATCCACTTCCTGAGCGTCCTGCAGCGGATGGGTGCCGACATCACCATGACCGTTGACCCCACCACCCTTCAGGGCGGGGCGGGCGACGATCAGTGGGAACCGCGAGGGACGATCCGTGTGGCGGCCTCCGCCCTCCGGGGCACGACCGTGGAAGCCCACGAGGTTCCGCGTCTGATCGATGAGCTGCCCATCCTCATGGTGGCCGCCTGCGCGGCTTCCGGCACGACGGTTTTCCGCGGGGCGTCCGAGCTGCGCATCAAAGAAACCGACCGGCTCCACTCCATGACGACGGGCCTGAGGCAGATGGGCGCGCAGATGGCGGCATCAGGGGATGCGGCGGTGACGATCACCGGCGCGCCGCTACGCGGCGCAGCGGTTGAGAGTTTCGGGGACCACCGCACGGCCATGAGCTTGGCGATCGCCGGCTTGCTCGCCTCAGGCCAAACGCGCATCCGCGGGGCTGAGTGCGTGGGCAAATCATTCCCGAATTTCTTTGAGGTGCTGGCCTCCCTCGCAGGACCCTCTCGCGTAGGAATTTTTTAAGCGAAAATATTTATTGACAAGCTTTTTTAAGCGGCGTATAGTCACCTTCCTTTTCGGCCTTCTGTTTATCAGCAGTAAATCGTGATTTACCCCTACTAAACATGAAAGTGCCTACGATTGTCGTCAGTACCGAGGTGCTGTCCTCGTGGCTGACCATTGCGGAGTACACGAAGTCCCGCCTGGCTGCGGAGCTTGGCGTCTCGAGGGGACGAGTCAGCCAGCTGCTGACGTCCGATGAAGAGCCATCGGCGCATCTGATGGCGAAACTGCTGACGTTGACCCATCTCCCATTTGAGCGGCTGTTCACGGTCGTCCGGGAGCCGCGAAACCATCATGGACCGCGCTCGAGGCGGTCAGCAAGCTGGAGGGGTCGGCGGAGAACCATGTCGATCATGAGGCGGCGCGGCTGAAGCAGCCGCACAAGGGAGAAACCAAATGAGACAGCTATGGCGGCCTGCGATTCGCGTGTGGGTGTTGGTGGGTCTCCTCCTGGTCGT
>MHGA01000020.1:4410-4545 GCA_001804415.1 Candidatus Aquivivens invisus | reverse complement strand
CAACAAGGATGTCGTGACCATTGATGTCAAGGACACGGACATCAGCCGGGTCCTGGACGCCTTCTCCCAGCAGACCGGCCTGAGTGTGGTGGTCGGGAAGGAGGTCAGCGCGGCGATCTCGGTGAGGCTCGTCAA
>MHGA01000020.1:0-4389 GCA_001804415.1 Candidatus Aquivivens invisus | reverse complement strand
CGAAGCCATCCTCAAGCCGTACGGCTTCGGCTACCAGCGGACGGGCAACATCATCATCGTGCTGCCCATCGACAAGCTGGCCGCAACCAGCCAGACCGAGCCGCTCGTCTCCAAAGTCTTCAACCTGAACTATGTGGACGCCGGCGATCTCAAGTCGGTGGTGGATGCCCAGCTCTCCCCCCGCGGCAAGTCCCAGGTGCTGGAGATCACCGGGCAGAAGGGCTGGGAGTTCGGCGCCTTCGGCGCGGCCGGCTCAGGCGCGCAGGCGTCCCGCAGCAGCGTGGGCGGGACGGCGAACCCGCGGCGCTACTACAAAGGGGACGAGGATCGCCGCTCGAAATCCAGGCTGTTGATCGTGACCGACATCCCATCCGTGCTGGAGCAGGTGGCCTCGGTCATTGCCGCAGTCGATGTGATGCCGCAGCAGATCCTCATCCAATCCCGGTTCATGGAGGTCGACCGCGACCGGCTCAAGGACTTAGGCGTTGACTTCGGCACCGGGTCCAGCGGGGCGAGCACCGCGGCGGTCGAATCGATCGCTGTGGACAAGAACGACACCAGCGGCAACCCCATCTTCGGGGCCGGCGGGCAGAGCATCGGTTCGCTGGCCGCCCCGTCCGCCTTCGGGGCCAAATCGTCCGGGATTGACACGACGGCCCCCTTCGACACGGGGCTCAGCCTTGCCTTCAAGAAGTTCACCGGCACGCAGTTCGACATCCTCCTCCATGCGCTCGAAGAAGACATCCATACCAACACCCTCTCGGCCCCCTCCATCATGACGCTGGACAACCAGGAGGCCAACATCCTGGTGGGGACGCAGTTTCCGATCCTGACCTCCAGCGTGGCCGGCACCACCTCGACCACCACCGTCTCATCGCTTGACTACTACCAGGATATCGGCGTCCAGCTTCGGGTGGTGCCTCAGATCGCCGGCGCGGCGCATATCAACATGATCGTCCACCCGGCGGTGACGTCCATCGCGGAGCGCATCACGGCCCAGGGGACCGGCGGCACCACCGTGGCGCAGTACCCGGTCATCACGACCCGCGAGGCCGAGACCCAGATCCTGATGAAGAACGGCGAGACGGTGATGATCGGCGGCATGTTCCAGGACATCAAGACCAAGGGCTTCCACAAGGTGCCCATCTTGGGCGACATCCCGCTCATCGGTGCGGCGTTTAGGCGGGAGACGAACGACGTCGCCAAGATCGACCTCCTCATCTTCATCACCGCGACGATCGTGAGCGACAAGCAGGTTGCAACACAAGAGCCGGCCTTCAAACCGGGCCAGCCGGGGCCGGACACCACGATCGAGTGGAAGTCGCCCGCGGCGAGCGAACAACCGGCCGAAGCCCCTACGACAGGGTGAGGTCTGTTGAATGTGAACTGTGCAATGTAACTTGTGTAATGTGAATTGTGCAATGTGAATTGTGTAATGTGCGTTGTGTAATGTGGAATGCAAAAAATGCGCTCTTCCATTACACATTACACTGTGAACATTACACATCCCGCTCTTCCATTACACATTACACTGTGAACATTACACAAGCCTGAGAGTTTCACAGAGCGAAGATGCCTGAACAGACCGTGGTGAGCGCACAACTGATCGGCCAAGTCCTCCTCGATCGCGGCCTCCTCAGCGAGGAGCAGCTCCAGCAGGTGCTGGTCGCCCAGCGCAAGCCGCAGGAGCGCTTCGGTGAGGCGGCGCTGCGCCTGGGGCTCGTGGCGGAAGCGGAGATGGCGCAGTTCCTCGCCGAGTTCTTCCAGCTTCCCTACGTGGCCCTGTCCGAGGACGAGGAGCTGGACTTCTCGGCGGTCGAGCTCGTGCCGGAGGCGATGGCGCGCCGCTACGGCCTCATCGTCATCAAGAAGGAAGGGGATCTCCTGACCGTGGCGATGGCCGACCCGCTCGACGTGCGGGCCGTCGACGCCGTGCGGGTCGAAACGGGTTGCCGGGTGGCCAAGATGGTCGCCTCGCGCGAGGCCGTCTTCAAGGCCATCGACCGCTCGTACCACGCCTCGGCGCGTCTGGCGAAATCCATCGACAAGCTCCTCGCCGGCGAAGCCACGCAGGACGGCATGAACCTGCCGACGGCCTCGAGGGAACCCGCCGAGGAGGAGCAGCTCAAACACGAGGCCTCGGATGCGCCGGTCGTGCAGTTCGTGAATCTGCTCCTCATGCGCGCCATCCAGGAACGGGCGAGCGACATCCACGTCGAGGCGGAGGAGCAGGGGATGACCATCCGCTACCGCGTGGACGGCCTGCTGCGCGAAGTCAGCGCCCCGCCGAAATCGATGCTTCAGCCCATCACCACCCGCATCAAGCTCCTGGGGAACCTCGACATCGCCGAGCGGCGCCTGCCCCAGGATGGCCGGTTCAAGTTCAAGGTGTTCGACAAGACGATTGACGTGCGGCTCTCGTGCCTGCCCACCGTTTTCGGCGAGAAGCTCGTGCTGCGCATCCTCGACCGCGGCGCGCTCATCCTCGACATGACCTCGCTCGGCTTCGAGCCGGCGATGCTCGAGACGTTCCGCGAGACGCTCAAACTGCCCTACGGGCTCATCATCCTCACCGGTCCCACCGGCTCCGGCAAGACCACCACACTCTACGCCGCCCTCAACACCATCCGGACCCCGACCAAGAACATCGTGACCATCGAGGACCCGGTGGAGTACCAGCTTCCGAAAATCAACCAGGTCCACACCAAGGCGGACATCGGCTTGACCTTCGCCGCCGGCCTGCGATCCATCCTGCGGCAGGACCCGGACATCATCATGGTGGGCGAGATGCGCGACCGGGAAACCGCCGACATCTGCATTCGCTCCGCCCTCACGGGCCACCTGGTGCTCTCCACCTTGCACACGAACGACTCGGTTTCGGCCGTCAGCCGCCTCACCGACATGGGGATCGAGCCGTATCTCTTAAGCGCCACCCTCTCCGTCGTCATGGCCCAGCGGCTCGTGCGGCGCACCTGTCCGGACTGCGCCGAGCCGTGGCAGCCGCCGGCGGATCTCCTGAAACGGCTCCAGAAGCTCGCCGGCAGCGAGTCCTCATCATGGAATTTCCAGCGCGGCTCCGGCTGCCGGCGCTGCGAGCAGACCGGCTACTTCGGGCGGATCGCCGTCTACGAGCAGTTTGTCGTCACGGATCCCATCAAGTCGCTCATCGCGGAAGGGGCCAGGCTCCACGAGCTCCTCCAGGCGGCGAAGCGGGAAGGGTTGCAGACCCTCTTGCAGAGCTCGCTCAACAAGGTCCGCGAAGGGGTCACGACGCTGGATGAGGCCCTCAGCGTCTGCGCCACGCACGCGGATCACTGACGGGAACCGGAGAGGCACAGATGGCGCTCAGCGGCGAACTCAAAGGGTGGATTGACATCGTCATCGCGCGCAACGCCTCGGACCTGATTTTGACCGAGCACCAGCCGCCCATCATCCGGGTGGTCGGCGACCTCGTGCCGCTTGAAGGGCCGAAGCTCACCGCGGCGGATGTCCGGCGCTACGCCGGCCAGGTGTTGAGCGAGGAGCAGCAGAAGACGTTTGAGCGCGCCCTGGAAATGGATGCTTCCTTCGGGATCCAGGACATCGCCCGCTTCCGCGTGAACGTCTTCCAGCAGCAGGGGGCTCCGGGGGTCGTCATCCGGATGCTGCCGGGCACAATCCCGACCCTCGAGGCGCTGGGGGTGCCGGAGATCGTGAAGCGGTGGCTCATGGTCCCCCACGGCATCCTCATCACGACCGGCCCGACGGGCAGCGGCAAGTCAACCTCGCAGGCCGGCATGATCGGCTACCTCAACGAGCGCAAGCGCTACCACGTCATCACGATCGAAGACCCCATCGAGTACGTCCACCAGCACGGGCAGTGCACCATCGAGCAGCGCGAGCTTGGCCGCGACACCCACTCCTTCGCCGAGGCCCTCAAGCATGTCTTCCGCCAGGCCCCTGACGTGATCATGGTCGGGGAAATGCGCGACCGCGAGACCTTCGAGACGGCCCTCCAGCTTGCCGAGACCGGCCACCTGGTCCTGGCGACCCTGCACACCGGCGATGCCATGCAGTCCATCAGCCGCATCATCGACGTCTTCCCGCCGGACCAGCACCAGCAGGTCCGGGTGCAGCTGTCGCTCACCCTCATCGGCATCCTGGTGCAGCAGCTCGTGCCCAAGCTGGATGGGACGGGGCGCCTGCTGGCCGTCGAGGTGCTCGAGGCCAACGCCGCCGTGCGCAATCTCATCCGCAAGAACGACCTCCAGCAGCTCTACTCCGTCATCCAGACGGGCACCGAAGAGGGCATGACAACGATGAACGCCTCGCTCCTGCGGCTCTTCCAGCGCGGCCTGATCTCGCTCGAGCAGGCGATGCTCTTCACCACGCGCCAGCAGGAGCTCGAGC
>MHGA01000019.1 GCA_001804415.1 Candidatus Aquivivens invisus | reverse complement strand
GACCAACAAGAGCCCGCTGCCTATTCTAGCAGCCGGGGGTGCGCAGCCTTTCATGGCATCACCTGCTGGGTTTCGCCATGCAATGGATCAACGACCGCTGAAGGCGAAACGTCCCGCCACGGCGGGACGGCCTCCGGCCTGCCAGCAGGTGGTGGGATGAGACCCGAGCTGCTCAACGGCCACCAAATCCATTTCATGGGAGTCGGCGGGATTGGGATGAGCGGACTGGCCGCGATCCTGAAGGAACGGGGACTCTCGGTCAGCGGCTGTGACGTGAGCCGCAAAGACCCGCCGGCTTCCTTGCGCGAGTGCGGCATTGGGGTTTTTCGCGGCCACCATCCCGCTCATCTGAGCGACGAGGTCGGTCTGGTGGTCTTCAGTTCGGCGGTGTCGGAGCAAGAGCCGGAACTGGTGGCGGCTCGGGCGCGCGGTATTCCCACCATCAGCCGGGGCGAACTGCTGTCGGAACTGGCCTCGACGGCGCGCCTCGTGGCAGTGGCCGGAGCCCATGGGAAAACCACGACCTCGGGCATGAGCGCCCAATTGTTGATTCACGCCGGATGGGACCCGACGGCCGTTGTGGGCGGGCATGTCGTGTCCATCGGCTCCAATGCGCGGCATGGACGGGGAGCGTATCTGGTGGCGGAAACGGACGAATCGGACGGCTCCTTCTTGTTGCTGCATCCCGAGGTGGCCATCGTGACGAATCTCGATCGCGAGCACCTCAATTACTATCAGACCTTCGACCGGCTCGTGGCGGCCTTTCAGCAATTCGTCCGGCAGCTGGGACCGACCGGCACGCTGATTCGATGCCAGGATGACCCGGTGGCGCGGGAGGCGCTGATGCATCCGCGCCAAGTGGGCTATGGCATCGAGGCGCCGGCCGATGTGACGGCGACCCGCGTGGCGTGCCGCAGCGCAGGCAGCGAATTCACCGCTTCCTATCGCGGGCATCGTCTCGGGACGTTCCGGTTGCAGGTTCCCGGACGGCACAACGTCCTGAACGCCTTGGGTGTGATCAGCTTGGGACTCGTCCTGGATCTGCCGTTGGCCGTGATCCGCGACGCCTTGTGGAGCTTTCAAGGGACGCTGCGCCGCTACCAGGCGCTCCGCTTGCCGCGCGAGACCTGCTTCATCGAAGATTACGCGCATCATCCCTCGGAGATTCGCGCGACCTTGGGCGTCGACGTCTCGCGGGAACGGCATCGGCTCGCGGTCTTTCAGCCGCACCGGTTCTCCCGCGTCCAGCGGTTGGAGCAGGATTTCGCCGGCTGTTTCAACACCGTCGACGGGGTGATCGTGACGGACGTGTATTCGGCGTTCGAATCGCCGATCCCGGGCATCTCGGGAGCGCGGCTGGCGCAACTCATCAAAGCCCAAGGGCATCCCTGCGTGCGCTACGTTCCGCGGGAGGAGTTGCCGCGGTTCCTTGTTGACTTCATCCAACCGCATGATCTGGTGTTCTTTCTTGGAGCGGGAGACATTGGACAGGTGTGCCATGACGTGGCCGAGCGCTGGCGTGCGATCGACGGAACTTCTCGCTAATCATACGAGCTTCCGCATCGGGGGACCGGCGGAGTGGTTCGCCGAGCCCCACGGGCTCGATGAGTTGCTGGGGCTCCTGCGGGAAGCCAACCGCCAGGGGATCCTGGTGTCCGTGATCGGCGGGGGCACGAATCTCCTGGTGGCCGACCGCGGCGTGCGAGGCCTGGTCATTTCGTTGCGGCGAGGCCGACCCTTCCGGCTGGTGGAGGTGCTCAGCCAGGAGGGCGAGCCGCAGGTCAGAGTCCGTTGCGGGTCCGCGGTGTACACGCAGCAATTGGTGACCCTGGGGGGGTGTCACGGGTGGGGCGGGGTCGATCTCCTGGCAGGGCTGCCGGGGCAGATCGGCGGAGCCATGGTGATGAACGCCCAGAACATCGGCCAGCGCGTCGAACGCATTCGGGTGGTGTCGTGGGCCGGCAGCGTCCAGGAGCTGACGAGGGATCAGCTCGCATTCGCGTATCGCTATACGCGCCTCCCGCCCGGCATCGTCGTGGATGCGACCCTGCGGTTTGAGCGAGCCGACCCCACCGCGACTGTGGCCCGCATCCAGCACGTGCTCCAGCACCGAAACGCCACCCAAGAAGTCACGTTGCCCTCGGCCGGCTGCGCCTTCAAGAACCCCCCAGGAGAATCGGCAGGACGGTTGATCGATCGGGCGGGGCTGAAGGGCGCGCGGATCGGGGATGCCAGGATCTCGCCGCGGCATGCCAACTTTCTGGTCAACCTTGGGCGGGCGACCTGCGACGACGTGCTCTCGCTCATGGACTACGTGCAGCGACGGGTCGTGCGAGCAACGGGCATTCTGCTGGAACCGGAAGTCCGGCTGCTGGGCGAGCGATGGTAGCCTCCAATGCGGAATGGGGAATGCGGAATGCGGAATGTGGTTTGGTTCATTCCGAATTCCGAATTCCGAATTCCGAATTACACCGATGAGTTCCTTGCCGCGGGTGATGGTGCTGATGGGGGGTCCGTCGGCGGAGCACGCCATTTCCCTGAAGAGCGGTCACGGTGTGGTGGAGGCGTTGACTCGCCGTGGATGTGTGGTGAGCCCTGTCACGGTTCCGCAGGATGTCACGACCGACGAAGCCATCCAGTTCGTCCGGATCAGCGTGCCCCGCGAAAACCCCGACGTAGTGTTTCTCGCGCTTCATGGCGCCTTTGGAGAGGACGGCACCGTCCAGCAGTTGTGTGAAGAGTTGGGAGTGGCGTACACCGGTTCGGATCCGGCCGCCAGTCGGTTGGGGATGGACAAAATCGCCTCGCGCCGGCGGTTTGAGCGAGCAGGCTTGCGGACCCCGGCGTGGCGGGTGGTCGATCCGGCCGCGGGCGAGAACCCACAGCGGGCCTTGGGAACTCAGCGCGTTCCCGTCGTGGTCAAACCGGCAAATCAAGGATCGAGCATTGGGGTCACCATCGTGCAGGACGCGGGGCAGATCGGGGGCGCGATTCGAGAAGCCGCGCGATACGACACCCGCGTGCTCATCGAGGAGTTCATCCAGGGGAGGGAAGTGACGGTGGGGATTGTGGCGGAGAGGCCGCTTCCGGTGGTGGAAATCCAGGCCCATCGGCCGTTCTTCGACTATGCGGCAAAATATACGCCAGGGCAAACCACGTATCTGGTCCCCTCGACCTTGCCGGCCAGAACGGCGCGTCGGGCTCAGCATACCGCGCTCCTCGCCCATCGCGCGCTGGGGTGTCGGGATTTTTCTCGGGTGGATCTGATTATCGACCGACGCAACCGCCCGGTCGTGTTGGAAGTCAACACCATCCCCGGCTTGACGCCGACGAGTCTGCTGCCAAAAGCCGCAGGATGTCTGGGCCTCTCGTATGACGACCTGTGCGAACGATTGACGAGCATGGCCCTCGATCGCGCAGTTCGTGCCGAGGCGATCCACGACTCGCTTGGGGTCTCAACACTTCGGTAATGTCTCGACGTGCCTGGCGACGAAATCCCGGCTTCCTCCCGCGAGCCGGCCGACGGCTGTGGGGCGGGGTACGCTGGCTCGCGACGCGTTCTTTCGTCTGGGCGTTACTCCTCGTCGGGGGCTCAGCGGTCGGAGGAGGATGGTACGTCCTCACCCGGACCGAGGCCTTTCGCCTTGAGCAAATCGAAACCCCGCCGGGCATCGACTTCGCGATGCCGAATGGATTGATCGGCCGAAATATCTGGGCCGTTGATCTGCGGCAGATCGCTGAGCAGCTGAAGGCGCAGCACCCCCATCTGAAGCGCATCCGCGTCATCCGGCGATTGCCGGATGCGCTCAGCATCGAGGTCTTGGCTCGAGTCCCCGTGGCCCAGGTGCAGCTTTCGGCAGGGACGTGGCATGCGGCCGATCGGGAGGGCTATGTGTTGCCAAGCCTCGGGCGCACGCCGGCTTCGCATCTGGCGATCCTCAAGGGCGTGAGGCCTGAGCGGATCAAGGCGGGTCGAGCGCCCGCCGACGAAGATCTTCGGAGGGGTAGTCGCTTGATCGAATCCCTTCAACGCGCTCCGGAGTTGATCGGCCATCGCCTGACCTCGCTCGATGTGGGCGATGCCGAGGAACTGACCATCGTGCTCGATGGGACGTTTGAGGTGCGCTTCGGCCGTGAGGACCAGTTCCCGAAACAGCTGACTCGGCTCCGCAGGGCACTCGCGCTCCTCCACGATCGGTCCATTGACGTGCGGTACATCGACGTCCGGTTTGAGGAGCCCATCGTGGGACAGCGTGTCGCGAAGAACAGTCCATAGTCCACAGTCGACAGTCCACAGTAATGGCCAAGGGGCAAGTCTTGTCTATGGACTATGGTCTGTGGACTGTGGACTGGTAGAGGAGTTCTCATGAAGCGGCAGGCGGTGCTGGCGATTGACGTGGGAGCCACCAAGGTCGCGTGGGCGATTGGGCAACCTGGGCTGGATCGCGGGGTCGCCATCCCAGGCCAACCGCCCCGTCCGCCCTTTGACCTGCTGGGGTGCGGGATCGCGCCGCTCGCGGCGTCGAAAGGCAGCTGGCCGGGCGATCCGATCGGCTTGGCGGAAACGCTTGAGCGCGCCCTGAGCGAGGCAGGGATCAGCCGTGTGCCGGAGTACGGGGTGGCGGCCCTCAGCCATCCGGCCTTGCAGCATCGTCAAGCGGCCGCCCACGTGGATCTGGCTGATGAGCCGGTGACGATCCGAGGGCGAGATCTTGAGCGAGTGCAGGCGCTGGCGGTGACACACACCCTCGCGATTGACCGAGAGGTCCTGGTGGTTGAGCCGTTAGGCTATTCGGGCAACGGATTCAGCGGGGTCGCGGACCCTCGGGGATTGACCGCCACCCGCCTCTCCGGAACCTTTCATCTGGTGACGGTGCCGGTTGCGGTTCGTCGGGTGATGCGCCAGGCGCTGGAGCTGCTCGGTGTGGAATTGGAACGGATGACCTCAAGCCTCAAGGCCTCGATCGCCTCCGGCATCGTGGATGAGTGGAAAGAGGAACGCGTCCTGGTCGTTGATCTTGGAGGCTTGTCGTGCGATGTCGCGCTCCTCGACCATGGATCGCTCATCAACTCCCAGACGGTTCCCTGGGGAGGCGAACTGGTGGTTCAGGCGGTGGCTCGTGAGTGCCGGCTCCCGTGGGATCGTGCCCTGGCTGTCACGCTCCAAGGTTTCCACGCGAAGCCGGAGGTCAGCGCCCTCCTTGAGAACCAGCTTGGGGCGCTCCGAGGTTACCTCGAGGCGTTCCTCCGCGACGAATTGCCACCTGCGCGGGCCGTCGTGACGGGCCGTGCGTCGCTCATCGACGGGCTCATCGAGCGGCTTGAGACGGCCCTCGGCGTGCCAGCCTCGCTGGGACGCAGCCCCTGGGCCCGCGCCCTTGGTGAGCTGCCACGACAGGTCGCCTTAAGCCCCGTGCTGGGGATGCTGGCGTTGGGGCTGGAGCGTTCCGAAAGCCAGGTTGCCGTGGGCGTCTCCTCGCGTCTGATTGACCGCCTCCTCACCCGCACCAAACAGATCCTCGTCGAATATTTTTAACAGCAGTGGCCAAATGAAGGGAGAAGGTCGAAGGGGGAAGGGGGAAGTGTTTTTACTTCGGCCTTCGGCCTTCTGCCTTCCGACTTGAGAAAGTCATTTCGCCACTGGAATTAGGGTATACTTCAGGGTGACAACCAGCTCGGACCGAACCTCCGCCACAACGCGTGGCGGATCCGCCAAGCAGTTTGGCGGAGGCACACCCACCGGAAGGTGGGGCCGCCCCCCATGATTCGTTCGCGAATCAAAACTGGGGGGCCCCGCAGGTTCCCCCCATTCTTGCGTTCGCAAGAACGCGAGGGGGTGCGGGGCAAAGCCACTTGCCCAGAACGGGCAGAAGGGCTACCGAAGACGAGATGGAGACGCGTGTCAAGCAGTCACGTCAAGGCATCCTGCCGAACCTGCGCACCGCGCGCGGGTTCGCCGTCCTCCTCTATAGCTATCTCGTCGTCGCCTTCCTCCTGACCTTCTCCGCCGCCACGTTGATGCTGAGCTCTCTCGATGCCCGCCACGCCGAGCGCGCCCTCACGCAGCAGCAGGCCTTCTGGGCGGCGGAGGCCGGGATCGATCAAGCGGGGCAATGGCTCAACGCCAGGTCCTCGCCTCCGACCTGCCCAGGATTTCGGTATCCCTGCAACCTGACCCTATTTGGCGGCTCTCAAACCTTTGGAAACGGGTCGTACAGCGCCGTCATCAATCTACCCGCCTCCAATGCCAATTCCTCCGTTGACCGCTATGAGATGACGGTCACGGCCACCACAGCCGGCGTCTCGGTGGCGCGCACGGTGGCGTTCACTCTTCAGACGGAAAGCTTTGCCCGCTTTGCCTGGTTCGAAAACCATGATCAATTTGAAGAAGAAGATGATCTCGACAACTGGTTCATCACCGGCGCGACCGTGGGCGGTCCCTTCCATTCCAACGGTCAGCTCCACGTGTGGGGAGGTCCTGTCTTTGAAGGGCCGGTCTCAACCGTCGCAAAGACCGTCGACTGCTGGCACGGCTGCCCTCGGTACGATACGAAAAGCCCTGCTCCACCAAATGATTACCCGGACTTCCACAGCGGGATTACCCTGGGCGCAGATGCGATCTCGATGCCCAACCCCTCGCTCGATGAGTTGAGGAACAACGCGAGCCTGGTCGTGTCTGGGGATACCACCATTGCGCTGGCCGGCACATCAATCCTTGTGAACGGAACCCCCTATGCCGTGGAGAGCAATCCGGTCGTGTTCGTGAAGGACGGCGACCTGAAGCTTGTTGGAGGAGAGCTCGATGGCCAGCTCACGCTGGGCACCGACGAAGACATCATCATCTTCAATCACGTCCGGTACGCTTGTAACCCTGAGGATGCCCAGTATGACGCAGACTGCAGGGATGAGAATGGGCAGGTCACACGCAATGATGATCTCGCGGGGCTCGTGGCGAAAGGACACGTCCGGATCTCGGATTCCGCGCCTGCCAATTTGACGATCCAAGCGAGCATCATGGCGGTGAAAAACTCATTCGAGCTCCAAAACAACACCCGCGTACCGCCAAAGGGCAAGTTGCACGTCTTTGGCGGCATCATTCAAAACTGGATCGGCATCACAGGATGGTTTGATCCAGAGACTGGCCAGTATGTCAACGGGTATCGTGAAGATTACTGGTATGACGAACGGCTCTTGGATCTGGCCCCTCCCTACTTCCCCACGACCGGCCGGTACCAGGCTGTGCTGTGGCAAGATCGGTAGGCTTGACGCTCGTGTGCTCCCTCTGCTCTAATACCACACGAATCCTCACAGGAGGTGTGCCATGCGATCTTGGCGCAGGCGAACGGTCTTAGTCGTCGGAAGTCTCTGGATAGCGGTTTACGTGGGAGGGCACCTGGAAGGTGCGGCGGTGATTAGATCAGAGTCCCCAGAGGAAGGGGTGTCGGCGCAAGAAGGTCGGTCAGCCACCGTGCAAGGTGAGATCATCGATCCAGCCCTGTACTTGCGGGAAGGCCGCCACGGGCTCGAGGCGGAAGACCTCATCTATAAAGCCGTGGATGGAGGACGGACGCTGGCCCTCCTGGAAGAAGGTACCAACGGTGTGTACCTCTTTTTGGCAGAAGAATCCGGGCAGGACCCCAACGACCTGGTCTACGAGTATGCCGGCAGGCGGGTCCGCGTGACTGGAACCGTCTACAAACGACGCGGCCTCTGGGGGATTGTCGCACGTTCCGTTGAGCTGCTTAGCGATGAGCCCCTCGAGGAGCCAATCGACAAACCGGACGAGGAAGCAGAAACCCCGTAACCCCCTCCCGTGAGACGGGAGGCGTTACTGGACGTACCGCGCTGAATGACCGTTTAGCCTGGCGCCTCCAGTAACGCCTCCACTTTTCGATCCTCGGCTGGGTGGATCCCTGAGACGCCCTCCCTAAGCACCAAGCACTAAGCACTAAGCACCAATTTCTCCCTTCGGCCTTTTCCCTTTGACTTGGCCACTCTGTCACTTGGCCACTGGCATAGGGTATACTTCAGGGTGACAACCAGCTCGGACCGAACCTCCGCCACAACGCGTGGCGGATCCCCGCCACAGAACGTTGGCGGGGAGGCACACCCACCGGAAGGTGGGGCCGCCCCCCATGATTCGTTCGCGAATCAAAACTGGGGGGCCCCGCAGGTTCCCCCCATTCTTGCGTTCGCAAGAACGCGAGGGGGTGCGGGGCAAAGCCACTTGCCCAGAACGGGCAGAAGGGCTACCGAAGACGAGATGGCAAGGCGTGTTGACGCATCACCGCAATCGGTCCTGCCGGACCTGCGCACCGCGCGCGGGTTCGCCGTCCTCCTCTATAGTTATCTCGTCGTCGCCTTCCTCCTGACTTTTTCCGCCGCCACGTTGATGCTGAGCTCTCTCGATGCCCGCCAGGCCGAGCGCGCCCTCACCCAGCAGCAGGCGTTCTGGGCGGCGGAAGGCGAGCTGGAGGCGGCCATCGTCCAGATCCAGACCGCCACCCCGCCCTCGCTCTCCGACGGGGAGTGCGTGCCGTACACCAGCTCAACGTTGAGTACCACCTCCGACATCACCAGCGCGGCCAATCTGTGCGGCCTCCTGGTGGCCCACTCGCTCTACCGGCTGGACTCCACCGGCACCGCCCAGAACGCCACCGACCAGCTCTCGCTGGTGGTGTCCTTCGCCTCCCGGCCGACGTTCCGGTTCCAGTATCTCTCCTATTCCGGGTATTCGATCTACACCTCCTACGGCGCCGAGACCGGCTCCATGGACACGCGGACCGACGGCCGGCTGCTGACGGTCAGCAACTTCGACCAGACCGGAGGCACCATGGCGGTTCCACAAAATACGCCCACCGGCTCATATACCCGCCGGATCAAAGCCCCGTGTTACGGGCAGGTCTACGGCGATGCCATGCTGAAGGCCGGCGCCGATCTGAACAACAGCCTGATGATCGACTGGCACAGCGGCGGGCGGATCTGGGGCAACTTGCCTGAGCGCAACGAGCCTGGTTACGAGCCCGGAGCCTACCTCCCGAGCATCCCGGTCCTGCCGGAGGTGGACATTCCGCAGGAGGCCACCTCGTTGGGCAGCGCCCTGCAGTTGGGGCGGGGCCAGCAGCGATGCCTCGCGCCGGGGATCTACAAGGCCAACCGGCTCTATCTTGAAGAGGGCGCGGAACTGTGCACGACGGGTAAGGTGGAGCTCTATCTGACCGGGACAGGGACAGGCTCCTCTTGGTGGGATAACCCGGTGATTAGGATCGACCGGAACTCGAAGTTATACGGCCAGCCGGAAGGATCGGCGGCATACGCCCGGCAGTATTCCCCCCAGGATCTGCTCATCGCGGCCAAGGGAGGAACAAGCGTTTCGGTCGCAAGCAGCCGGGCGGCGGCGGTGATCTATGCCCCAACTGCCAACGTGGATGTGAGGCCGACCGACAGCAGCAGCTATGGGGTGTTCTTCGGGGCGGTGCTTGCCGGTGGGAGTATCACCAACCAGGGGTATCGAAATTGCAGCGATGGCGCCGGCACAAAGTCCTACATCATCTACGATCGGGCCCTGGGCAACCTCGACATGCCGATCGGCAGGAGTCCCAGCGGCGGTGGCGGCTCCGGCAGCGGCGTGACAGTCCGCGGCTGGGTGGATCCCTGAGACGCCCTCCCTAAGCACCAAGCACTAAGCACTAAGCACCAATTTCTCCCTTCGGCCTTTTCCCTTTGACTTGGCCACTTGACCACTCAGTCACTTGGCCACTGGAATTAGGGTATACTTCAGGGTGACAACCAGCTCGGACCGAACCTCCGCCACAACGCGTGGCGGATCCCCGCCACAGAACGTTGGCGGGGAGGCACACCCCGCCACAGAACGTTGGCGGGGAGGCACACCC
>MHGA01000018.1 GCA_001804415.1 Candidatus Aquivivens invisus | reverse complement strand
TGCACCTCCGTGGTTCTGCGGTCGCCTCGACCAACAAGAGCCCGCTGCCTATTCTAGCAGCCGGGGGTGCGCAGCCTTTCATGGCATCACCTCTGTGCCCCTCCATTGGAGGGGTTGCAACCACCCAGGAGGACATCATGCGTGACGTGCCTGAGAGTTCCATCATCCGTGTTGCAACAGTTCCGCCTCGGCCGGAACTCACAGAGGTGGGGGGATGATTTCGATTGAAGCGCAACTCTCGATCTTCCTCGACAACCGACCCGGGGCGCTCGCTCGCACCTGCCAGGCGCTCGCCAAAGAGCAGATCAATATCCTCGCGATGTCGATCTCGGACACCGTCGATGACGCCGTCGTGCGGCTCGTCGTCAGCGACGCGAAGCAGGCCGCCAGGATCTTGCAAGGACTGCAGATCGCGGCGCACGAGCACCAGGTGATCCTCATGGATGTGCCCAATACGCCGGGCAGCCTTGCCAAGATCGCCGAACAGCTCACCGTCGCCGGCATCAACATCGAATACGCCTACTGCACCGGCTCGCCCAGCCAACCGACCGGTCATCTCGTCCTGCGAACCAACGATCTCGAAGCCACCATCAACGCGCTCAGTTAGCGGGGATCTCCTCCCCCATGAAAGCCAAAATCCTCATTGTCGACGATGAGAAAAGCATCGTCGAGGCGGTGAGGTACAACCTCGAGAGAGAAGGATTCCGCACCGTCGTCGCCTCTGACGGAGCCAAAGCCCTTGAGCTTGCCCGCCGGGAGCTTCCTGACGCGATCCTCTTGGATTGGATGCTGCCGGAGGTTGACGGGCTGGAGGTCTGCCGCCTCTTGAAGCAGGATGAGAAGACCCGGCACATCCCCATTGTGATGCTGACGGTGAAGTCGGATGAAACCGACAAGGTGCTGGGGCTGGAGATGGGGGCGGATGATTACGTCACGAAGCCGTTTAGTCCCCGCGAGCTGGTGGCGCGCATCAAGGCGCTGCTCCGAAGGATCCAGACCCAGCCGACGCCGGAGGTCTTCCAACTCGATGCGCTCCGAGTGGACTGGGGCAAACATCTGGTGTCCCTGAAGGGCAAACCGATCCAGTTGACCTCGAAGGAATTCGAGCTCTTCAAGGTGCTCATTGAGGCCAAGGGGCGCCTCCTCAGTCGTGACCAACTCTTGGAGCGCGCCTGGGGGTATGAGCGGGCGACGGAGATTGAGACGCGCACCGTGGACTTGCACATCAGTCAACTCCGCAAAAAGCTCAAACCGATCGCAGCTCGAATTCTCACCTTGAAAAACGCGGGCTACCGCCTCGTCGTTGATGACTAACGGCGTCGCAGTCGGCCTTGCCGTTGGGTGCGCCTCGGCGGCGGCTCTCGCCGTCTGGAAGGCTCGTCGCACGTTGGGATCGTTGCGACGGGTGACCCATGAGGCCGACCGGAGGGCCGCGGTGCTGCGCGCGCAGATCGACCAGTTGACCGCCGAGCGCAATCAGGCCGCCGCCGTCGTGCAGAGTATGACGGAGGGAGTGTTCGCGGTGGATCGAGAAGGCCGCGTGCTGCTCATCAACCCTGCGGCCGAGCGCTTGTTGGAAGTTGCCGTTTCCCACGTGGTCGGCCGCAGTCTCTTTGAAACGATTCGACACCACGACATCCAGGAACTTGTGCGCGAGTGGCTCCGCCATGGGACCACGGTGACAAAAGAGGTGACGTGGTTCCATCCGCGGGAGCGGAAGATTCGTGTTCACCGGATGCCCTGTCAGGACTGCGGGACGACCGGAGCCTGCATGGTGGTGGTCCTTCAAGATGTGACGGAACACTACCGGTATGAGCAGTTGCGCAAGGAATTCGTCGCCAACGTCTCCCACGAGCTCAAGAGCCCGCTGACCTCGATTCGCGGTTTGACTGAAACGCTCTTGACGGGCGCGCTCGACGATCCGGCCAATAATCGGCGGTTCGTCCAGCTCCTCGACGAGGAGGCAGCTCGACTCTCCCGACTCATCGATGACCTGCTCGCCTTGTCGCAGGTCGAGTCGCAAGCCATTCCTCTGAACTGGTCAACTGTGGCGCTCCAACCATTCGTCGAATCCCTCCTCGTGTCCTTTCGCCCTGGCATCAAGGCACGTCGCCTGGCCGTCACCCTGCAGCTGCCGGACGGCTTGGCGGTCAACGCCGATCCTGATCGGCTGCGGCAGGTGTTGTCCAACCTCCTCGATAACGCCATCAAGTACAACACGGACGGAGGTTCCATCACGCTCTCCGCGTCCCGCGATGGGGCCTGGGCCAACGTGGCCGTGGCTGACACAGGCATCGGGATTCCAGAACACGCTCTCCCCCGCATCTTCGAGCGGTTCTACCGCGTGGACAAGGCACGCTCGCGCGAGCTCGGCGGGACCGGCTTGGGGCTCTCCATCGTGAAGCACATCGTGGAAGCCCACGGCGGCCGCGTCTCGGTTGAAAGTCGGACGCAGCAGGGCTCGACGTTCTTCCTCACGATTCCCCTCGCCTCGTAAAGCCTTACCGAAGCCTTACGCATCCCTCAGACCACCCTTACGTCTTCCATCTACACTTCCTCTTGATGAGCAGAGCCGAGGTGAACGAAAGGAGGGGTCTGATGGGAGAAGTGGATGTTGTCGTCGGTTCCCTGCGTAGCCAGGTGCGGAATCTTCAGTCGCTGTTGAACTATCGGGGGCGAGCCGCCGCCCCACGCGTGAGTGGTTGAACTAACAACAGGAGGTGAAGTGTCATGGCGCGTTGGAGGCACGCAATCATTGTGGGAGCGTTGGCCGTAGGCTGCCTTCCCGGGGCAGCGTGGGCGTCGGTCGAACTGGATGTGTTATTGGACAAGCTGGTTCAAAAAGGGGTGCTGACCAAGCAGGAGGCGTCGGATTTACGCAGCGAGATGGCGGAGTTCAAGGATGCCGCCAACAAGCAACTCGCCACGGAGATCGTTCCTGAGCACGCACGGAACTGGCAGTGGAAGGGGGACGTTCGACTTCGGGATGAGATCCGAAACCGTGTTGGGACCGGCACCGACCTGCACCGACAGCGCATCCGGTTTCGCTACGGCGTTGAGGGGAAAGTGAACAACCAATTGAACGTCGGGTTTCGCATCGCGACCGGCAGTACCAGCGACCCGATTTCGACGAACCAGAGCTTCAACACATCCTTTAACAAGAAGACGCTCATCCTCGATTTGGCCTATCTCAACTATACGCCGGAGGTGCCGGGAGTCAGCAAGCTCAGCGTCCTCGGCGGGATCATGGAGAATCCGCTGTGGACCGTCGGACCAATGGTGTGGGATGGGGATCTGAGCTGGGACGGCGCAGCCGCCAAGCTCGCGAAGGAGCTGGGGCCGGTGACGCTCTTCTCCAACAACGGCGTGTTTTCGATCGATACTGAGGAGACTGAACCGTCCAGCCTTTGGGTCACCCAGGGCGGATTGTCACTCAAACCGTTCCCTGATGCAGCGGATGAGTTTTTCAAGAACCTCAAGATGACGGCAGCCGTGGCGTACCACGACTACAAGAACGTGGCAAACTCCGCGAAGGCTGGAACGGATCCGAGCGCGCAGGTGTCGACGAATACGGCCCTGGTGCAGGATTTCAATCAGTGGAATCCAAACGTCGAGTTCTCGTCCAAGCTGGCGGGATATCCGCTTTCGGTCTTTGGCGACTGGGTGCGCAACGTCGCCGCCGGAAGCGGTAGCGGCAACGACGGCTTTCTGGCCGGCGCGAAGATCGGGAAGGCCACCACCCCGTGGAGCTTGACGAACGGCTGGGAAGCCGGGTACTTCTTCGAGCGGTTGGAAGAGAACGCGGTCTTCGACGAGTTCGCGGATTCCGACTTCGGCGGCAGCGGCACAAACCGCATCGGCAACGTCTGGTGGGTGACGCTGGCGACGCTGAAGAACTCGACACTCGGTGTCAAGTACCTCGACGCGCACCAGCTGACCGGCGCGAAAGCCGGGGAAGATCGTATCCAGATTGATTGGGTGACGAAATTCTAGGGCTTACACAAACCTTACACAGGGCTCACGTGGAATGTACTTCTCACCGCTACACAAGGAGGGTCTGATGAAGCGGATGACGCAGGTTATCATGGGGGCAGTTGTTGTCAGCATCACGCAAGCCGCGTGGGCGGCGAGCCTGATCACGGCGGATGGCTCAAGCACCGTCTATCCCATCACCGAAGCCGTGGCTGAGGAGTTCCAGAAGCAACATCGGGATGTGCGGGTGACAGTAGGCATTTCAGGCACGGGGGGAGGGTTCAAGAAGTTCTGTGCAAGTGAGACAGACCTCTCCAACGCCTCGCGCCCGATAAAACCCTCTGAGGTGGAGCTGTGCGGCAAAAACGGCATCACCTACATCGAACTGCCGGTGGCGTTTGACGGTCTCGCGGTCATGGTCAATCCCTCGAATACGTGGGCGACCAACATGACGGTGAAGGAATTGCGGACACTCTGGGAGCCGGCTGCTCAGGGCACCATCACACGATGGAGCCAGATCCGTCCAGACTGGCCCGATAAAGAAATCCACCTGTTTGGTCCGGGGGTCGATTCTGGGACCTACGACTATTTCACCGAGGCCGTCGTGGGTCGGGGGGGCGCCAGTCGTGGAGACTACACGTCCAGCGAGGATGACAACGTGCTGGTCCAAGGGGTCGCGACCGATCCGTTGGCGCTCGGCTTCTTTGGCGTGGCGTACTACGAGGCTAACAAGGATCGACTGCAGCTCGTGGCGATTGACGATGAGAACCCGGCCAACGGCAACGGTCCCATCCTGCCAACCTACGAGCATGTCGCACAGGGGACCTATCAGCCGCTAGCTCGTCCGATCTTCATCTATGTCAACCGCAAGTCCGCGGAGCGTGCGGAGATTCAAGCCTTCGTGGGATTCTATCTCACTCAAGGGCGGCCGTTAGTCAAAGAAGTCGGCTATATCAGCCTGCCCGACAAAGCCTACGAACTGGCCTTGGCG
Source organism: Candidatus Aquivivens invisus (assembly GCA_001804415.1). Classification (GTDB taxonomy): domain Bacteria; phylum Omnitrophota; class Gorgyraeia; order Aquiviventales; family Aquiviventaceae; genus Aquivivens; species Aquivivens invisus. The sequence goes on along the minus strand of MHGA01000018.1, from coordinate 23,219 downwards.
AGATTTGAGCAGCGAAGGGGCGGGAGCGTCTTCGGCGGGACCGGGGCACAGGTGGGTGTCAAGATCGAGACGCTGCTTGCGCAGCACTGAGAAAAAGGATTCCGGTGGAGATCGCGCATCAACACGCTACGAAAAGACGGATCGGCGAACGCGTCATCAGCATCGGCTTGGCGTGTTGCGGGGGCCTGTCGATCCTCACGACCATTGGCATCGTGGCCGTGCTGATTGTCGAGACGGTAGCGTTCTTTCGACACGTGCCGATGTGGCGCTTCCTCACCGACACGCAATGGACCCCCCTGTTTGCCAACAAGCATTTTGGCATTGCGCCGCTGGTGGCAGGGACGATGCTCACCTCAACCATCGCCATTGCCGTAGCGATGCCGCTGGGATTGTTGACGGCGATCTATCTCAGCGAGTTCGCCAAGGAGGGGGTTCGCCAGGCGGTCAAACCCCTGCTTGAAATCTTGGCCGGGGTCCCGACCGTCGTCTATGGCTACTTTGCCCTTCTCTTCGTCACTCCCTTGTTACAACGCCTCATTCCGCAGCTTGCCGGCTTCAACGCCCTCAGCCCGGGGATCGTCATGGGCCTCATGATAATCCCAATGGTGGCTTCGCTCAGTGAAGATGCCATGTATGCGGTTCCTCAAGGGTTGCGTGAGGCAGCCTACGCGTTGGGGTCGTCAAAGCTCCAGGTTTCGTTGCGGGTGGTCGTCCCTGCAGCGTTCTCCGGGATTGCCGCGTCGTTATTGCTGGCCATCTCGCGAGCGATTGGGGAGACGATGATCGTCGCGATCGCCGCCGGCCAACAACCGAGGTTCACGTTGAATCCCTTCGTCCCGGTCGAGACCATGACGGCGTACATCGTGCAGGTCAGCCTCGGAGATACGCCAACCGGTACGCTGGAGTACAACACCATCTTTGCGGTGGGCATGACGTTGTTCCTGAGCACCCTGCTCCTCAATCTGTTCAGTCTGTGGTTGCGTGAGCGCTTTCGGGAGCAATATGCCTGATCGCCACCCTTCCAAAATTGTGGAGCGCCTCTTCAAGCTGATGGCCCTCGGCGCCTTGGTGATCGCGTTGGGGACACTGACCGCCTTGCTGGTCGATGCCCTCCTGGATGGAGGTGGGCGGTTGAACTGGCAGTTTCTGACGAGCTTCCCCTCACGAAAACCCGAACAGGCCGGCATCGCCTCGGCGTTGGTCGGGACCATCTACCTGATGATCTTGACGGCTGCGTGCGCGTTGCCGATCGGCGTGGGAGCCGCCCTCTATCTGGAGGAGTATGTGGGGAAGCATTGGTTGGCTCGCGTGATCGAAGTCAATATCGCCAACCTCGCCGGCGTCCCCTCGATCATCTATGGATTGCTGGGCTTGGAGCTGTTTGTTCGGATGATGGGATTGGGTCGCAGCCTGCTGGCGGGTGCGCTGACGATGGCGCTGTTGGTGCTTCCCATCGTCATCATTGCGACGCGGGAAGCCCTTCGGACAGTGCCCTCGTCAATCAGGGAAGCCTCCTATGCCCTGGGGGCAAGCCGTTGGCAGACGATCTGGCACCAGGTGCTCCCCCTAGCTCTGCCAGGCATCCTCACAGGGTCGATCTTGGCGTTGTCTCGGGCGATCGGCGAGGCGGCTCCGTTGATTACCATGGGGGCGCTCACCTACATCGCCTTCTTGCCCGATAGCCTGCTAGCTCCCTTTACGGCTCTCCCCATCCAGATTTTTAACTGGGTGTCGCGTCCGCAGCCGGGGTTCCATGCCAATGCCGCCGCCGGCATCGTGGTGCTCCTGGCTGTCTTGCTCATCATGAATGGTCTCGCCGTCTATGTACGCCAGCGTGCTCAGAAACGACTCTATCTCTAACCCGCCGTCCACCGCGCACGACAGTCCGTCGGTGTTTGCGATTCAGGGGCTGGAGTGCTGGTATGGAACTCACCAGGTTATCCGGAAGGTATCACTCATCATTCCTGAACGCCGCATCACGGCGATCATCGGACCCTCCGGCTGCGGCAAGAGCACCCTGATCCGGTGTTTGAACCGTATCAATGACCTCATTCCCGGCTTTCGCATGAGCGGTCACATCCTCTTCAAAGGACGAGAGCTCGATGATCCGGCGATCGACCCCCTCACGATCAGGCTGAAGGTTGGCATGGTGTTTCAGAAACCCAACCCCTTTCCCAAATCCATCTATGAGAACGTCGCCTACGGCCCGAGGATTTGGGAGCTCCACCGCGACCGTCGGCTCGATGATCATGTCGAAAAGAGCCTGCGGAAGGCCGCCTTGTGGGATGAGGTCAAGGACAAGCTGGGTCAGAACGCCTTGACGTTATCCGGCGGCCAACAGCAGCGCTTGTGTATTGCGAGGGCCCTGGCGGTTGAGCCTGAGGTGTTGTTGTTGGATGAACCGTGCTCGGCGCTGGATCCGATCGCGACCGGCAAGATCGAGGAACTCTTGCTCGAGCTGAAGCAGCGCTATACACTGGTGATCGTGACGCACAACATGCAGCAGGCCGCGCGCGTCTCGGATGAGACGGGGTTCCTTCTCATGGGCGAGCTGATCGAGTTTGGCCCGACGGAGAAGCTGTTTACGACGCCAGGGGATAGCCGAACCGAAGCCTACATCACGGGGAGGTTCGGGTGAGATGGAACGCCATCTGGATGTTGAGCTGCGTCATCTCCAGGAACGACTCCTGACGATGGCGAGTCTCGTCGAAGGGTCCATTGGCCGCGCGATTCACGCGCTGGTCAGCCGCGAGGCGCCGCTCGCGCAACAAGTGGTTCATTCCGATGAGCCGATTAACATGGCTGAGATTGACATCGATGAGCTGTGTCTCAAGATGACGGCGCTCTACCATCCCGAGGCGACGGATCTACGGTTCATCATGATGGCGTTCAAGATCAATAATGATCTGGAGCGGATCGGCGACCTCGCGGTCAACATCGCGGAACGCACCCTGGAGTTGCTGAAAGAGCCGTTACTCAAACCCCTGATCGATATCCCGCGCATGGCCACCGTGGCGCAGGGCATGGTGAAAGACAGCCTCGATGCCTTCGTCAAACGGGATGCCGAGCTGGCGAGAGCCGTGTGTCGGCGAGACGACGAGGTGGATCGGTTGAATGATCAGGTCTTCCGCGAACTGCTCACCTGCATGCTGCAGGATCCTCGCAGCATCGAGCGGGCGGTGGAGCTCATCCTCATCGGTCGCCACCTTGAGCGGATCGCCGACCACGCCACCAACATCGCCGAGGACGTCGTGTATCTGGTCCAAGGTCGAACAATCAAGCATCACGTCGCTGGCGAATAACTCCCCCCCCACGCGGGTCGAGGGGGGGGGTGTTGATAATGACCCCATCGATGCGCCTTTGCCTCTTTTGTCTTCCAGCAAGTATGGTAATTCTTAGTCTCTGTGTCCTACCGGTTGTGTGCAAGGCACAGGACGATTTCCAGACCTGGCACGGCGCGGAGGTCGTGAAGCGACTCGGGTCGCACTGGGAGGTGGCGTGGCTTCCTGAGATTCGCATCCGAGATGACGCTGGCCAACTGTTCTACCATGAATACCGGCAGGGCATTCGTTGGAAACCATTCAAGACCCTGCAGCTCGGCCTGAATTATTTGTTCGTCCGCAATGAATCCTCCGGCAAGCCCCTCGAGGAGCACACGGGAGAATTGGATGTCACACCGAAAGCCTCGGTCGGATCATGGGATCTGTCCCTCCGAGGGCGGCTGGCGCTTCGGACGATCCAGGGGAGCGCCGGCGAGGAGGAATGGCAAGTTCGCGTCATGCCGAAAATCGCCTATCGCACGGCGATTGCCGGCCGCACACTCACCCCCTACGTCGCCGACGATCTCTTTTATGACTACACGCGAACGGCCTGGAATCAAAACCGGCTCTACCTCGGCGTCTCTGTTCCGCTCGGCACCTTGGCTGGAGCCCAGATCAGCGTCGAGGCGTACTACATGCTCCAAAGCCAATTGGGCAGCCGGCGTCACGACTGGAGCAGCAACCACGTTGTTGGGACGAAGTGGGGCGTGAGATTTTAAGGAGGGAGACGCATGGGTTTTCGACTGATTCCAAAAGACGAATCGTTTTTTGATCTGTTCGAGCAGCAGGCTGCGATCCTGCTGGAGGCATCCGGCGTCTTGGTGGAGGCGACCGAGCGGTTCGAGACGCTCGCCGCCAATGCCAAGCGGCTGGAGCGGTTGGAGCACGACGGGGATCAGCTGACCCACGAGCTGATGGCGAAGCTCAACCGGACCTTCATCACGCCCTTTGACCGCGAGGATATCCATCAGCTCGTCGCCGCGCTCGATGACGTGCTGGACCTGATGGAGGCCGTCACCGAGCGGTTCATCCTCTTCAAGGTCCAGCAGATCATGGCGCCGGCCAAAGAAATCGCCAAGGTGATCCAGCAGCAGGCGCAGGAGATCCATCGGGTCATCCCGAAGCTGCGTCACATGCGCCACGAGCAGATCATGCCGCACTGCATCGAGATCAACCGGCTGGAAAACGTGGGCGACCGGTTGCTCCGGGACGCCTTCGCCGCGCTGTTTGACGGATCGCCCGACCCCATCGCGGTCATCAAGTGGCGGGAGCTCTACGAGCTGCTGGAGACGGCCACGGATAAGGGCGAGGACGTCGCCAACACCATCGAAGGGATCGTCCTGAAAAATGCGTAGTCGAAAGCGACTCAAGACGCAAGACTCAAGACTCAAGTCAACGTCTTGGGTCTTGGGTCTTGGGTCTTGGGTCTAATGGAACTCTCTCCTCTGCTCTTCGTTGTGCTGGCGCTGGTGTTGGCGGCGGAGTTCGTCAACGGCTGGACCGATGCGCCCAACGCGATTGCCACCGTCGTGTCCACCCGCGTCCTCTCGCCCACACGGGCCCTCCTGATGGCGGTGGTCTTCAACACCCTGGGGACCATGTCCGGGACAGCCGTGGCGGCCACCATCGGCACAGGGATCGTCCAACCGGATGCGATCAACCTCTATACGGTGGGCGCGGCGATGATCGGGATTGTCTTTTGGAGTACCCTCGCCTGGTACTACGGCCTGCCCACCAGCGAATCGCACGCGTTGATCGCAGGCCTCACCGGCGCGGCGCTGGCGACCGCTGGCCCGGAAGCACTGATCCTCTCAGGATGGAAGAAAGTCGGAGTGGGTTTACTGTTTTCAACCTTCTTGGGGTTCTTCGGAGGCCTGGTGCTCATGACATCCATCTACCGGCTGTGGGCCAAGGCCGCGCCGGCGTCAATCCGACGGCTCTTTGGGAAGCTCCAAATGCTCTCGGCGGGGTTGATGGCGTTCAGCCACGGCTCCAATGACGGACAGAAATTTATCGGGGCCTTCACGCTTGTCCTCCTGCTCGGCGGGGTGATCCCTGAATTCCAGGTGTCCTTCTGGGTGATCCTGTTGTGCGCGACGACGATGGGCATCGGCACCGCCATTGGTGGCTGGCGCATCGTCAGGACGATGGGATTGCGGTTGACCAAGCTGGAGCCGGTCCACGGCTTTGCCGCGGAGACCGGAGCCGCGCTGACCATCGAGTTGGCGTCCCGACTGGGGATTCCGCTCAGCACGACCCACACCATCAACACGGCCATCATGGGGGTCGGCGCGACCCGCCGGTTCTCCGCCGTGCGCTGGGGGGTGAGCCGCAACATGGTGACCGCCTGGGTGCTCACCTTTCCCGTCTGCGGCGCCATCGCCTGGGCCGTGGCGAAGCTGACCCTCCTATTCCTTGCGTGACCCTTTCTCTGGTATACTCTTAGGAGAGGGGAGCGTACCATGCAGAATGACCGGGGATCGACGCTGGTGATCGGCTACCTGTGCGTGACGATGGCGTTGGTCTACGGCTCAATTCTCCTCGCTCGCAGCGTGTGGGAGCAATCCCAGGCGAGGGGCTCGCGTGACGCAGCGTCTGCCTTCCAACTGGCCGAGGCGGGCATTGATGACGGGATCAAGCGGCTGCGCGACGACTACAATTGGACCGCCACCGCCACCTCAGCCTTTCCGAAGGGCAGCTATCAACTGAGCGTCACGCCGGAGGGGGCCAGGCGAATCATCCGCAGTGCTGCGACCGTGACCGGCAACGCCAACCTGACGACTCAGCTTGAGGCCATCGTCCAGCAAAACATCCCGCCGCATTTTTACGACAACGCGATCTACGCGGCGGAGGAGGTGGTGTTGAAGGGCAACGCCTACAGCGTCGTCGGGAATGTGCGGACGGGAGACGACGACCCCGTGCAGAATACGGAAGGCGTTGAGGGGGAGGTGATCTATGACCCGAACGCCGATCCCTTGGCCAGCTTCGAGTTCCAGCAGCTCTACGACTTAGCGATGAGCCAGGGCAATGTCTATGACGGCGATCGGCTTCAGGAGATCCAGCGCGGCCAGGACGCCTTTCCGACGGAGTTTTGCTACAGCCCTCCCACGGATCCCACTGATCCTTCCACCTGCATGCCCAACATCAACTACATCACCGAAGACCTGGTGCTGAACGGAAACATCGGGACGATCGGGGGATTTTTCGTGGTGGTGGGAAACGTCCTGACCAACCCCTCGGCGACGGAGGATACCACCATCAACGGGGTCGGCAGCGTGGAGGGGGCGATCTACACGACCGGGGATTTTGTCATCAATGGCGGCGGGGGCGGGCTGAATGTGTACGGCGGAGTCTGGGCCGGAGACGAGGCGCGCCTCAACGGCAACGCGACCGTGGAATACGAAGCGACCTATATGCGGGCCATCGAACGGCTCAACTTGAGCGTCGACGTCCAGCTCCTCTCCTGGCGCGAGTGTCCCTCCACCGGCTGTCCTTAAGCACCAAGCGCCAAGTATTGACGCCTCACCCGCTCAGGGTTAAGCTACCCTCACCATGGATCTCACCGGCACGCGCGTCGCCATCCTGGTGGAAGACCTCTATCAAGATCAGGAGGTCTGGTATCCGTATTACCGTCTGATCGAAGCGGGGGCCGAGGTGCTGGTCGTCGGCACCAACAAGAAAGACTACACCTCCAAATACGGCTATCCCATCACGGCCGATGCGACCATTGATCGCCTCTCCCCGGACCAATTCGACGGGGTCGTGATCCCCGGCGGCTATGCGCCCGACCTCCTGCGCCGGTATCCGGCGGTAGTGCAGTTCGTCAAGACGATGCACCAGCAGGGCAAGGTCATCGCGGCGATCTGCCACGGCGGATGGGTGTTGTGTTCCGCCGATGTCCTGCGCGGCAGAACCGCGACGGGCTTCTTCGCGATCAAGGACGATCTCATCAACGCCGGAGCCTCCTATGTCGATCGGGACGTCGTGCGCGACGGCAACCTCATCACCTCCCGCAAACCCGACGACCTTCCCACGTTCATGAAAACCTTCCTCGAAGCGTTGGCCGGGCCCGCAATCCGCTAACCGAACTCGGAGTTCGATGTTGGAAGTTCGAAGTTCGAAGACCCCTGCAACACTTCGAACTTCCCACGTTGAACTTCGCGCTTCGCCCTGCCACGAGCTTGTGGGTCGGGTGGCGCTGGTGACGGGGGCGAGCCGAGGACTGGGCGCGGCGATGGCGAAGGCGCTGGCCGACGCGGGTGCCTCGGTGATCCTCTGGGCGAAACATCTGGAGCGGTTGAAGCGAGTTGAGCGAGCCATCCGCGCCGTCGGTCGCCCCGCCTTGTCACAACGTGTGGACGTGACGGATCGCCGCGCCGTCAGGCGCGCCGTTACGGCAGCGCTGCGGCGGTTCCACCGCATTGACATCCTCGTCAATAACGCCGGCATCTGGGACGGCGATCCGTTCGTGCGGCTCGCCCCCGCGACGTGGGCTCGGGTCCTTGAGACCGATCTGACCAGCCTCGTGTCCGTCAGCCAGGCGGTTGTGCCATCGATGATGCGCCGTCGGGATGGCACGGTGATCAACATCAGCTCCACCTCCGGTCTCCTGGTCCATCCCGAAGGGGCCGCCTATGGCGCAGCGAAAGCGGCGGTCATCCATTTGACCCGCATCATGGCGGTGGAATTGGGGCCGTCTGGCATCCGCGTCAACGCCATCGCTCCAGGGACGTTTCGCACCGACATGACGGCGGATGTGTTCGCCGATCGCGCCTGGATCTCCCGGAGGCGGCGGCGCATCCCGCTGCGGCGCTTCGGGGAACCGGACGATCTGGACGGCCTGGTGGTGTTTTTGGCCTCGCGCGCCTCGGATTACCTCACCGGGCAGACCCTCGTCATCGACGGCGGCGCGTCCCTGGTGTCATAAATTGACAGGATTGGTAGGGTATCGTATACTAATATGAGATAAGGGAGCCCCGCCGTTTGGCTTCGCCAAACGAAGCCGCGGGGCTCAATTCAGACATACACGTTACGTCGCCCAGTGGGCTCCGTAACGTGTGTCTTCATTGATGAAGCTCTCCACGAGATCGACCTATGGCATGCGGGCTCTGGTTGAGCTGGGACTGGCCGCCGGAGGGGGGCCGGTGTCTGCCGCCCTGATTGCCAAGCAGCAGAGACTCTCCGTCGCCTACTTGGAACAACTGTTGCATCGGCTCAGGCAGGGAGGGGTGGTGACCAGCGTGCGGGGTCCGAAAGGCGGCTATCTGCTGGCTCGGGATCCACAGCAGATCAGCGTCGGAGAGATTGTGCGCACGCTTGACGGCAGCGCCGAGGCGAAAAACGGGAAGCACAAGGACGATCCTCGCCATGCCCGGCGGATCGCCCAGGTGGTCCATCGGCTGGTCCATGAACGGTTGGTCCAATCGCTTGACGAAGTGACCCTGCAGGACCTCTGCGACGAGGCCCAGGCGTTCTCGGACGAGCCACTTGAGCATCGGTATGTCTTTCACATTTAACAGGTTCACGGCGCATGACCAAAGCCGCACTACGACATCGGATCCTACGACGATTGCAACAACAGAAGGAGGACGATCGACGTCGAAAGAGTGCAGTGATTCGACGTACACTCCGTCACTTGGAGGTGTTTCGCAGCGCGAAGACGATCGTGTGCTACGTCTCACTACCGTATGAGGTTGAGACGTGGCGGCTGATTGAGCAGATGCTTGAAGACAGGAAGCGTGTCGTGGTGCCAGTGGTGCGCGGGGAGCGGCTGCAGCTGTCTGAGCTGCGGCAGCCGGCGGACCTGGCGCCGGGCGCCTTTGGCGTGTGGGAGCCTCTCCCGCGCGCACGCCGGTTCGTGTCACCCCAGGACGTGGACCTCGTCGTGGTGCCGGGACTGGCGTTTGACCGCGCCGGGCACCGGCTGGGACACGGCCACGGGTACTTCGACCGGTTGCTGGCGCGCCTTCCTCGTCCCACCCAGACGGTGGGATTGTGCTTTGCCTTCCAACTGCTCGATCGCCTGCCGCATCAGCCTCACGACCAGACCGTGCACACGGTCCTCTCCGCTTAAACACAGATTACACAGATTTTCAAACGATTCCACAGAGAGGGTATTCCTCAGACAATCTGTGTCATCTGTCTTGAAATCTGTGTCATCCGTGCTCATGAGGTGAGGTGCCATGACTATCCTTGCTGTGCTCGTGATCCTTGGGGTCGGGGGGTTACTGTTTCTCGCCGGCTACGGCCTTCGCCTGCTCGTGGGCCGTCGGCAACTCGGCAGCGCCGAGCGGCACGCCAAAGAGGTCTTGGAGCAAGCCGCGCGGGACGCCAAGACCGTTCTCCACAAGGGGGAGCTCGACGCGAAAGAATTCCTCAATACCCTGCGGAAGGACTTTGAAGGCGAGACGCGGGATCGGCGCAACGAAATCGCGCAATTGGAGAAACGGCTCCATCAGCGCGAAGAAGTGCTCGACCGCAAGCTCGACGTCCTGGACCGGAAGGACAAGGAACTCACCGACCGGGCTCGGCAGCTCGGCACCCGCGAGCAGGCGCTGAAAACCAAAGAGGACCAGCTCAGCCAGCTGATCGCGGAGGAGAACGAAAAGCTGAAATCGGTCGCCAGCCTCACCTCGGAGCAGGCCAAGCAACTGCTCCTCTCGCGCATCGACCAGGAATGCCGCAGCGAAGCGGGGCTGGTCATCAAGCGGATCGAGGAGGAGACCAGGAAGGACGCCCAGGCAATCGCCCGCAAGGTCCTCGTGGAGACGATGCAGCGTTGCGCCGCCGAGTTCAGCGTGGAATCGACCACCGCGGCCGTGCCGCTCCCCAACGAGGAGATGAAGGGGCGCATCATCGGCCGCGAAGGGCGCAACATCAAAGCGTTCGAGCTGGCCACGGGGGTGGATCTCATCGTCGATGACACGCCGGACGTCGTGACGCTGTCGTCCTTCGACCTGATGCGCCGCGAGATCGCCCGCGCGGCGCTGGAGCGGCTCATGGCGGACGGGCGCATCCATCCGGCCCGCATCGAAGAGATCGTCGAGAAGGTCAAGCGGGAATTCGACCAGAGCGTCCAGCAGGAAGGGGAGAAGGCCCTGGCGGAGCTCAACCTCCACGGCATGCATGCCGAGCTGGTCAAGCTGCTCGGGCGCCTGCGGTACCGTACCAGCTACGGGCAGAACTGCCTGCTGCACTTGAAAGAATCCGCGTTCATCTGCGGGATGATCGCGGCGGAGCTGGGGTTGGATCAGCGGATGGCGAAACGCTGCGCCTTGATGCACGATATCGGCAAGGCGGTCAGCCACGAGGTGGAAGGGCCGCATGCGTTGATCGGGGCGGAGCTGGCCAAACGCTACGGGGAGCCGCCTGAGGTGGTCCATTCCATCGAAGCCCATCACGAAGACGTGGTGCCCTCCACCGTCTACGCCGTGCTGACCATCGTGGCGGATTCGATCAGCGGCTCTCGTCCCGGCGCGCGGGGGGACACCCTGGAAGCGTACGTCAAGCGGCTGCAGACGTTGGAGCATCTGTGCGATTCGTTCAAAGGGGTGGCGAAGGCCTACGCGATCCAAGCCGGCCGCGAGGTGCGGGTGATGGTGCAGCCTGAGCGCGTGACGGACTTGGAGGCCATCGCCCTGGCGCGGGAAATCAAGAAGAAGGTCGAAAGCGCGATCGAATTCCCGGGCCAGATCAAGATCACCGTCATCCGCGAGACGAGGACCATCGAGTATGCCCGCTAGACAAGCACACAGCACACAGCACACAGCACACAGAGCCACGATCGCTTTTCTGTGTGCTGTCTGCTAGCTGCTGTGTGCTGGAATCTCATGAAGGCGCTGTTGATTGGGGATGTCATCGGACGGCCGGGGCGGGTCGCCGTCGAGCGGTTCGTCATCCGGCTGCGGGAGGAGCTCGGGCTTGACTTCGTCCTCGTCAACTGTGAGAATGCTGCCGGAGGCGCGGGGGTGACCCCGACGGTGGCCGACGAGCTCTTTCGATCGGGGGTGGACGTCCTCAGCTCCGGCAACCACGTCTGGCGCAAGAAAGAAGCCCTCGACCTTCTCAAGCTTGACCACCGCGTGTTGCGGCCTGCGAACTATCCGGAGATGGCTCCGGGCAGCGGTGCCACCGTCATCACCACGCTCTCCGGTCACAAAGTTGGCGTGCTGAACGTGCAAGGCCGTGTCTTCATGGATCCGGTGGTGGCCTGTCCCTTCCGGACCGCCGAGCGTGAGGTGGAACGCCTGCGGTTGACGACCTCCATGATCATCGTCGACATGCATGCGGAGGCGACCAGCGAAAAAGTCGCCCTGGGCTGGTTCTTGGATGGCAAGGTGTCCTGCGTGTTTGGGACGCACACGCACATCCCGACGGCCGACGAGCGCCTGCTGCCGAAGGGCACCGCGTTCCTGACGGACGTCGGCATGACCGGTCCCTATGATTCGGTCATTGGACGCCAAACCGAGCAGATTTTGGAGCGGTTCCTCTCCGGGATCCCCGTGAAGTCAGAGGTCGCCCAGGGGAACGTCCAACTGCACGGCCTCCTCGTGGACATTGACCCGGTCAGCGGCCACGCCACGCATGTGGAGCGTCTTACGCGAGTCTTGGACGACGCGGTGGTTGATGTCCGTGAGCATTGAATCCTCCCCCCTCGCCATCCCGTCAGCCGCACACGTAACCGCGGCGCCTCGCGCGCTGACGGTCGCCCAGGTGGTGGCGCGGATTCGCGCGCTCATCGACCGCGAGTTTCCCCTTCCGCTGTGGATCGAGGGGGAGCTCTCAAATTGCACCTACCACACCTCCGGCCACATCTATTTCAGCCTCGTGGATGAGCGGGTCACCGACCGGTTTGGGCAACGGCTGGTGCTCCCCTGCGCATTCTTCAAGCATGCCAACCAGCATCTCAAATTCAAGTTGACCGACGGATTGAAAGTCTTGTGCTTAGGTTCGGTGACGACGTATGAAGGCCGCGGCCAATATCAACTCAAGGTGTTGCGGGTCGAGCCGAAGGGCATCGGGGCGCTGCAGTTGGCCTTCGAGCAGTTGAAGAAGCGCCTCCAGGCCGAAGGATTGTTTGAAGAGGCGCGCAAGCGGCCGATTCCACCGTGGCCATCCCGGGTGGGGGTGGTGACGTCCCCCACCGGCTCGGCGGTCCATGACATGGTCAGCAAGCTCCGCGGGTGGTTTGACGTGGTGATCGTCCCGGTGAACGTGCAGGGTGATGGCGCGGCCCAGGACATCGCGGAGGGCATCGAGTCGGCGAACCGCTTGCGCTTGGCCGACGTGCTGATTGTCGGACGGGGGGGAGGCAGCATCGAGGATTTGTGGGCGTTCAACGAGGAGCTCGTCGCGCGGGCGATCGCGCGATCGGCGATTCCGGTGATCTCGGCGGTGGGGCACCAAGACGATTGGACGATCGCCGACTGGGTGGCCGACCTGCGGGCCTCCACCCCGACGGATGCGGCGAAGGAGCTGGTCAACGCGCAGCAGCAGCTGATCGACCGCTCCCGGGACCTCATCGAACGGTTGGTGGACGCGACCCAGGCGGCGGTGGAGGACTACGTCAGCCGGCTCGATGCGCTCTGCGGCCGCCTGCGATTGCTGCATCCCCTCCATCAACTGGACCGCGGCGAGCATCAAGTCCGCACGCTGCAGGACGAATTGGTGCAGCGCATCCGACACGCCCTGGATCGTGAAGACCATCGGCTCGCGGCCCTGGCCGGACGCCTTCAGGCGCTCAGCCCCTTGGCGGTGTTGGCTCGCGGCTACAGCATCACCTTTCATCTGCCCACGCGTTCGGTCCTGACCGATGCGACGCGCGTGCATCCCGGCGAGGAGCTCGAAACCCGGCTCGCTCGCGGGGCGGTGAACAGCCGGGTGACCCATGTCCGAGACGAAAGAGATTAAGTACGAAGAGGCGCTCAAGCGCCTGGAAAGACTCGTCGGCGAGCTGGACGCCTCCGAGCTCGATCTCGAAACGCGGCTCAAGAAGTTCGAGGAAGGCACCAAGCTGGCCCGCGTGCTGCTGAAACGGCTCGAGCAGGCGAAGAAGAAAGTGCAGGTCTTGGTCAAAGCGCACGTGGGCGAAGCGAGCTTAGCACCGTTCGATGACCAGATGCTTGAGGAAGAGCGGGAGCCGAATGATCCCACGCCCTAGCAGCCCCGCCAACGGCGGGGTCGCCCACGACACGCGATTGCAACAGGGGCTGGCGACGGCTCCGCCGTCAGCGGAGCCCTGCCAGGGCGTGGGATGACCGCACGCCTGGCCCAACGCCTCCGGCTGATTGATCAGGCGCTTGAGCGGTCGCTGCAACCCGCCGACGGCTCGCCGAAGCCGCTCGATGAGGCGATGCGGTACTGTGTCTTGTCCAGCGGCAAGCGGTTCCGGCCGTTGCTGTGCCTGGGCGGGTGCGAGGCGGCGGGGGGAGACCCCAAGCAGGCGCTGGCTGCGGCGTGCGCGATTGAGCTGATTCACACCTATTCGCTGGTCCACGATGATCTGCCCGCCATGGATGACGCGGATGAGCGTCGGGGTCGGCCCTCGTGTCATCGCAAGTTCGGGGAGGCGCTGGCGATCCTCGTCGGGGATGCGCTGCTGACCAGGGCGTTTGAATTACTGAGCCGCAACGGGACCCCCAACATCCTGTCGATTCTTCGCACGGTCGCGCAAGCCAGCGGGGCCTCGGGATTGATCGGGGGCCAGGTCCTTGATTTAGGGGACAAGGGACAAGGGACAAGGGACAAGGTAAAGATTTTGGAAGAAACTGCCAAGCGAAAGACGGGGGCGTTGATCACGGCGAGTGTCGTGGCGGGGGGATTGGCGGGTCAGGCGTCTGCCGCAACGCTGTCGCGTTTGCGAGGCTTCGGGCAACGGCTGGGGTTGGCGTTCCAACTGAAAGACGATCTGCACGATGGGGACGGCGTGGTGCGCGCCCTCGGACGCGAGGCGGTCGATCAGCGCGCACGGCATTTGATTGCAGCCGGCGAACGGTCCCTGCGGCCCTTCGGCCAGCGGGCGTGGTTGCTGCGTGAATTGTCGACGTGGTTGACGGCGAGCTAAGTGATGCGCCTCTTGGAGACGATTGATTCGCCCGCGGATCTGAAGCGGCTCTCGGTCGCACAGCTCTCTGCGCTTGCGCAGGAGATTCGCGAGGAATTGCTGCACACGATCTCCACCCTCGGAGGGCACCTCGCCTCCAGTCTGGGGGCGGTGGAGTTGTGCCTGGCCTTGCATACGGCCTTTGAGGCGCCGGCCGATCAGTTGGTGTGGGACATGGGGTATCAGGCCTACGCCCACAAGCTCGTGACCGGCCGCCGTCGGCAGATCCGCACCTTGAAGCAGTTCCGCGGGCTGACCGGATTCAACAACAAAGAGGAAAGCCCATTCGATCTGTTCACGACCGGCCACGGCGGCACCTGCCTGTCCACCGCCATGGGATTGGCGATTGGCCGGGATCGCTCCGGCGGCAAGCACCACGTGGCCGCCATCATCGGCGATGCGAGTCTCGGCGAGGGCATGGCCCTGGAGGCGCTCAACCACATCGGCCATCTGAAACCGAACCTCTTGGTCATCCTGAATGACAACAAGATGTCCATCGCCGCCCCGGTCGGGGGCTTGAGCCGGTATCTGAATCGCATCATCACGGATCCGCTCTATAACCGCCTTCGCCGGAAGCTTGAGCGCGTGGTGGCGCGCCTTCCGAAAGGTGACCGCTTGGTGCAGTTGGGGCACAAGGTCGAAGAATCACTGAAAGGGCTGCTGGTGCCGGGCCTGCTCTTCGAGGAGCTGGGCTTTCGGTACGTCGGCCCTATCGACGGCCATAACCTCAACGAGCTGATTCGAACGCTGCGCAACCTCAAGCGGCTCAAAGGCCCGATCCTCCTGCATGTCTCAACGATCAAGGGGAAAGGGTACCCGCCGGCGGAGCGCGACCCGGAGCGGTTCCACAAGATCGAGCCGTTCGACCTGGCGACGGGACAGCTCAAGACGGTGAGCCCGTTGGCGCGTTGGCCCGTTGGCGCGTTGGCCCACAAAGAGACGAACGCGCAAACGCGCAAACGCGCAAACGCGCAACCCCTGACGTTCACGGAGGCGTTCAGCGAAGAGTTGGTGAAGCTCGCCCAGGCCGATGAGCGGATCATCGGGATCACGGCGGCGATGCCGGAAGGGACTGGGCTCGCGCCCTTCGGCCGGCAATTTCCCGGTCGGTATATCGATGTGGGGATGGCGGAGCAGCACGCCCTGGGGCTCGCCGCCGGGCTGGCTCGGGCGGGACGCCGTCCGGTGGTGGCCCTCTACTCGACGTTTCTCCAGCGGGCCTACGATCAGATCATGCACGAGCTGTGTTTGCAGAACCTGCCGGTCGTCTTGGCGATTGATCGCGGCGGGCTGGTCGGCGAAGACGGGCCCACCCATCATGGGGTGTTTGACATCGGCTACCTGCGCATCCTCCCCAACCTGGTGGTGGTGTCGCCGAAAGACCCCGACGAACTGCGCGCCATGCTGCGATGGGCCGTGGAAAGCTCGAGCGCGCCGGTCGCGATCCGGTACGCGCGAGGAGGCATTGTCTGCGGGGAGCCGCTGGGGAAGCCCGCTCGGGTCTCGTTGGGGAAAGCCGAGGTCTTGTGCGAGGGCAAAGACGTGGCGCTGATCGCCCTGGGCAGCATGGTGTATCCTGCGCTGGAAGCCTCCACGAAGCTGAAAGCC
Organism: Candidatus Aquivivens invisus; assembly: GCA_001804415.1. GTDB lineage: Bacteria > Omnitrophota > Gorgyraeia > Aquiviventales > Aquiviventaceae > Aquivivens > Aquivivens invisus. The sequence continues at coordinate 7,190 of MHGA01000018.1, read as the reverse complement.
CAGGGGATTGACGCGGCGGTGGTCAACGCCCGGTTCGTCAAACCGCTCGACCGGGTCCTGCTGCGGCAGCTGGCCACGCAGCTCGGGGCCTTGGTGATTCTTGAAGAGGGCCAGGTGGCCGGCGGATTCGGCAGCGCGGTCTCCGAGGCGCTGGATGCCATGGGGTTGTCGCCGGTGCCCGTGTTGCGGATCGGGCTGCCGGATCACTTTGTGGAGCAGGGGACCCGCGCGCAGCTTCTCGCGCTGTGCCAGCTTGATCCAGACAGCGTGGCCCGGACGATCTCCGCGTGGATGTATACGCTCAAGAGCCCCGCCGAAGACTCACGGTTGTTGGCCGATCCAACCGTGTGATCTCTCCATGAATTTTAGATTTTGTCCTCCAGACTGCTTGGCGGATCTCCGCCAAAGAGCGTTGGCGGACAACAGCGGACCCGCCAAAGCCTTGTGGTGGGCGCCATGCATTGTGGCGGAGATTTTGGATTTTGGATGAGTGTCAGGGTTCGGTTTGCTCCGAGTCCAACCGGCACGTTGCACGTCGGCTCCGCCCGAACCGCCCTGTTCAATTGGCTCTACGCCAAGCACCATCGGGGCACCTTCGTCCTGCGCATCGAAGACACCGACCAGAAACGCTCGAACCCCGCCTTCGTCGAGGATATCCTCGCCAGCCTGCACTACCTCGGCATCGTCGCGGATGAAGGCCCCACCTTTCAAAGCCAGCGGCTCGCACTCTATCGGCAGCATGCCGATCAGCTCATCGCTCAGGGCAAGGCGAAGACCGAAGACGGCGGGGTCGTGTTTCCGGTTGCGCCGCAGACCGTCACCTTCCGCGACCTCGTCCACGGAGACATCACCGTGGATACCTCGCTCTTTGAGCAGCTCGTGCTGATGAAATCCGACGGCCTGCCGACCTACAACTTCGCCTGCGTGGTCGATGACGCGGCCATGCAGATCACCCACGTCATCCGCGGGGACGACCATATCGCCAACACCCCCAAGCAGCTCATCCTCTACCAGGCGTTGGGATTGACCCCGCCGGCGTACGCGCATATCCCGCTCATCGTGGGGTCGGATCGCGCGCGGTTGTCCAAACGCACCGGCGCGACGGCGGTGGCGGACTATCGGGACGTGGGCTACCTGCCCGAGGCGTTCGTCAACTACTTGGCCCTGCTGGGATGGGCGCCGGGCGGCAATCGGGAATGCATCCCTCCGACGGAGATCGTGGAGCTGTTTGACGTGGCGCGGGTTCGCAAGGCCGCCGCGCAGTTTGATCAGCAGAAACTCGATTGGCTCAACGGGCAGTACATCAAGCAGGCGACGGTTGAGCGGCTGACGGATCTCTTCGCCGAGCGGCTGATCGCCAAGGGCTTGGTGTCTGTGACCTATGATCGCGCCTGGCTGTCACGGATCGCCGGGCTGCTGCGCGACCGGCTCAAGACCCTCTCGCAGCTCGAGGAAGAGCATCGCTTCTTGTTCGTCGAGCCCATCGAGTATGAGGACGAGGCGGTGCAGCAGTTGTTGCGGCGGGACGGCATCGCGGCGAACCTCTCCGCCCTCAAAGACCGCCTCAAACAGCTTGGTTCCTTCGAGACGCCGCAGGTCGAGCAGGCCGCCAGGGCATTGATCGCGCAGCGAGGGCTGGGCGCGAAGGACCTCATCCATCCAACCCGCGTGGCGGTGACCGGCCGAGCGGTCAGCCCGCCGCTCTTTGAGGTCATGTCCATCGTGGGGCAAGCCAAGGTCATCGGCCGCCTGGAGTACGCGGCGGCTCACCTGGCGGGGTAACCATGGACGAGCGCCGTCGGTCGGTTCGTGTCAGCACACCGGTGCTCATCGAGTTTCCCGATCCGCTCACCCTGAAGACCGCCCAGAGCTTCACCCAGGATATCAGCGTCGGCGGGGTGCGCTTTCCGACGGACGTGCGGTTGCAGATGGGCCACGCCCTCGCGCTGACGCTGCATCTGCCCTTCCACAACGCCCGCTTTCACGCGACGGGCGAAGTGGTGTGGTTGCGGGAGATCGCCCGGCTGGGATCCACCCAGTATGAGGTGGGGGCGCGGTTTGTGTGGATCGATGACCCGGACCGCCAGCGCCTGACGCGTCACCTCCAGTCCGTCCTCTCCTCGAAGGTGTGATACAATTTACTGATCGGTTGTCGTCTGTCGGTGACGTGGCGCGTTTCGTCTGACGGTCACGTGATTCGTCAAAAGCGCTCTTGACGATTGACGTCACCGAACAACGCAACGGGCGACGTCACCGTTGTACGATTGACGAGCGTTTTTTGTTGCCCTGTGGTGCAATGGTAGCACACCAGATTCTGGATCTGGGTATCGTGGTTCGACTCCACGCGGGGCAGCCATTTCTTTTTGAGGCCGGCCCATCAAAATGGGAGGGTCGAATTGAACTGATTGACCGCTTCGGTGACGGCCCTGACCATGCGGACAATCAACTCGATCAGCAGGAGGGTGTAAAAGAGCATGGCAACGGTCAGGAGCACCTTCACGCGTCGGGAAAAACGGGGATGCTTCCAGACTAACGGAAGGGCCAATGGGCCGAGGACAAAGAACAGGAGGAAGAGGACGAACCACACGTTGGAGTACCACGTGGCAGCCTGAGGCGTCGCCACCGCTTGTTGAAGCGCCTGTCCACAGTGGCTGCAATACCTTGCTTCGGCCGTCGCCGGTTCTCCGCACGACGGACACCGCGTCGTCCGTGTCGTCTTCGCCTCCATCGGCCGCCTCCGTTCTTCGGGATGCCCTATTGTACACCTGCGATGCACGGCAATCAGCGATTCGTTCAATGAACCGAGATTGACTGAGTGTTCCCGATGGCTCACAATAGGTTCACAGCTCGTCCGACAGAGACAGCCAGTTCTTCTGATTGTTCCACATCGTCCTGCTGAGAGGGGTCATCCATGAACCCGTTGCGCGCACCGGAGCACGGCGAGGTCGTGAAGCTGGGGCCCCCGGCCGCCGGTGAGGTGATCATCACGGTCGATCCGGCCTCCGCCGGCACGGCGTTCGCCGCCGGCATCCAGACGTTCCTACCCGGCGCCCACATGCCCGTTCACAGGCATCTTGACCGGGATGTGGTGCTGTTCGTCTCCAAGGGCCAGGGGCGTGTGACCCTGAATGAGCGGATCCTCAACGTCGTTCCCGGGGCGATGCTGCACGTGCCCCGCGGCGCGTGGTCTGGCGTGCGCAATACCGGCACGGGAGCGTTTCAGATCGCCTGGGTGTCGGCGCCGCCGGGCCTGGAAGCCTGGTTCCGCGATCTCTCGCGTCTTGGCGCCTCGCCCTCGGCGGACGTCCTGAACGAGCTGGCGCAGCGCCACCGGATCGAGTTCCGTCCAGCTGCCGATGAGGCGCCGAGGCCTGCAGGCGCTCACCGTCACCAGCGGCGCGGGGGCCGCCGGGGCCGTGGCGGGCGCGGGCCGGCTCGCCTCAGTGCATCCGGACCGCAAGCGACGCCGTCTTCGGTTCCTCTGGAGCCGGTCTCCCCTCCGTCGATTGCGCCGGCAGCGTCCAGGCACCCTCGCGGACATCGGCGACGGCACCGCAGGCGCGGCGGCGCTCCCCCTGCCTTAGCCCCTGCACCCGCGCCTCAATCCTCGCGCCCCGGTCGCCAGCCCAGCGGCTGGCGACACTCCCTCGGTCGGCAGCCCATCGGCCGCCGACACTCCCTCGCCGGCGAGGACAGTGCCGGCTCAGTCGCCGGCAAGGATAGTCCCGGCTCGGTCGCCGGTCGTCCGCGATCGGCTCAACGCCATCGCCCGCGGCGCGTCAAGGAAGTGTACATGAGCGGACGCTGGGTTCGTGTGGAAGGGGAGGGGCCGGTGATTGCCTCCGGGCCCCAGCGGCCGGGACGCCTCGGTCCAAAGCCACACGGGGATGACGAGCCCCCGGCTATCCCGTTCAGCGTGCCTCTGTAATCGCTTGGTGGCATGCCACGCCGCGCGCTTCCGCTGATCGGCCTGGTCATCGCAGGACTCCAGGCGGCTTCGGTCGAGGCCGGGTCAATTGACACGGCCTTCCTTGAGGCGCCGTGGCCGAAGCAGCGGGTGCATGACTACGAGGTGGGGACCGACACGATCCGCTGGCGGCAGAAGGCGAGCGCTGGCGAGGGGATTTTCGCCGGTGCCAGCTTCACGGCCCCCGCCGATCTGCAGCGGACGTGGGGGCTGTCGACCAGCTACGCGGACCTGGGGCCGATGACGCCCGGGGTGCGCTCGGTGCAGGTGATCGAGGAGAGCGAGAACCGCCGGGTGATCGCCATCGAGATCAAGGTGCTGTGGAAGGAGCTGCGCCTGGTCTTCGAGGTCGAGCAGGAGCCTCCCGAGGCCGTGCGGTTCCGGCTGGTCCATGAGGTCATCGGCGACTATCGAGGGGTGTGCCTGCTGCGGGCCGCTGAGCCTGGCCAGACGCGCGTTGAGATGGCGACCTGGCTGAAGCCGGCGGTGCGCGTGCCCAGCGGGTTGGTGCTGTGGGTGGAGCGTGGGGTGATGTTGAAGGGGATCCGCAACTTCTTGGAAACCTGCCGTGAGGGTGGAGGGGTTGACAACCCCAACCATCCGATTATACTACCAGGTGATATGACAACCAGGTAAGGAGGTGAACGGGCATGAACCATCTCGTGGCACGTGGGATTGCCGTTGGCGTGATCGCGCTGACGACCATCGTTCCCGTGGCCGGCGCTCAGGAGGGCTCGAAAGCCTTGCCGACCCTGCTCATCAAAGGGGAGGTCGTGTCTGTTGATACGGCTGATCCGGCCGCTCCGCTCCTCAAAGTGAAAGATCGCTACGGCTTTGAGACGCCGATCTACCTCGGCCAGGAGACGAAGATCACCCGCGCGGATCAGGCCGCGACCGCGGCGGATCTCGCTCAGGGCCTGGCGGTTGAGGTGGAGTACAATTTCGACATCAATACGGCCAAGCGCCATGCCGTCAACGTGAAGGTGACTGCAGGCGAGCCACCCGTCTCAGCGGAGGCGACAGCGCCGGCGGCTCCTGCCGCTCAACCCGCCGAAGCCCCTGCCCAGACGACGGAAGAGGCCGCCTCGGCCCCGGCGGCGGAGACTGTGGCTTCTGAAGCCGCTCCGGAAGCGGAAGCCGAATCAGCGGCTGTGGCTTCTGACGAAGCGGTGCCGGCTCCGGAGTCATCGGGCGAAACGCCTCCTCAGTGATTCCACACTCGTTTGGGATTATCACACACGGCAGTCCGCTTCGGTGGGCTGCCGTGTTGTGTTGTTGAAGAACGCTCATGGCGCAGGGATCGAGCCAGGCATTGACGTTTCAGTTCCAGAAGCCGGTCCGGAGCTCGCTGGTATGGTGGCTGCGGTTCTTCGGGGTGGTAGCGTTTATCATCCTGCTCCTGCGGCTGCCGAGGAGCGAAGGCGCACAGCTGACCCGCATCGACCTGCGCTGGCTGGGCTGGTGCATGGTGCTCACCGTGCTGCAGCTTCTGCTCGAGGCCCTCGTGTGGCAGCTGCTCATCGCCCGTCAGCGCATCCGGCAGCCGTATCCCAGGACGCTGGTGGCTTACCTCGCGAGCCAATACCTTGGGCTGGTCACGCCGGGCCATGTGGGCGACCTGCTGGCGGCGGGCTATATCTCGATGAATACCGGCATCACCTTCGGCTACGCGCTCTCCAGCGTCGTGATGAAGAAGGTGCTGCACTGGGTGGTCATCGTGGGCGTCGGCCTCTGGGGGCTGCAGCTGCTGGCCGCCTTTCCCCTCATGCAAGGCCTTCAGCGCGCGCTGGTCGTCAGCCTGACGGTCCTCTGCGTGCTGGCGGCGGGGATCGGGATCTGGGTCGTGTCGCTTCGCAAGCTGGCCAAGAAATGGCGCAAGCTCTCCCCGTGGCAGATCGACATGACGGAGTTTTGGGCCGGGATGCGGGCGCTCGTCTCGCCGAAGCTGGTCTTTCCGCTCCTGGCGACCCTGCTGGCGTTTGGGCTGTTGTTCGTTCAGCTCGACGCCGTGCTGCGGTCGCTGGGGCTGCGCGTCCCGTTTCTCCTGGCCGGTCAGATCATGGCCTTCAGCCGCATCATCGGCCGCATCATTCCGATTTCCATGGTGGGCTTCGGCTCGAAGGATGTGGCGATGATCACCCTCCTCGAATGGCAGGGGATCGAGCCGTCCGTCGGGTTGGCGGTCACCCTCTTGCTGCTGTTGTGCTCCTACCTGGTGACCCTGCTCTTGAGCGGGTTGTGCTGGTGGGCGAAGCCCCTCATCGTGCGTCGCGCGCGTGCGACGGACTCGTAGCGAAGCGCCAGCTCGTCAGATAGCGCGTGGCCGGCGCATGGAGGATCCAGGGGTGATCCTCCGCCTGCAGCCAGCGATCCCGCACCGTAAGCCGCACGCCGACCTCGGCTGAGGCGATCCGCACGATCTCCTCGATCACATCCAGCAAGTGGTAGGTGCAGATGCTGACGATCAGCGAGCCGCCGGGGGCGAGCAACCGCAACGCCTGGACCAGGAGATGGTGCAGGGCCTGGCGGCCTTTGGTCGTCTGGCTCTTCTGCTTCGCCAATGAGGGTGGATCGAGCAGCACCCAGTCGAACGTGGCGTGTGCCTGCGCCTGGGCCTGCAGCCAGTAGAACGCATCGCCCGCGATCCACTCGATGCGATCCTCCACGCCGTTGAGCCGTGCCTGCTCTTTCGCCAGGTCCATGAACGGCTCGTGCTGCTCCACGCACACCACGCGCGCCCCTTGGTGTGCCGCCGCAATCCCTAAGGAGCTGGTGTAGCTGAAGGCGTCGAGGACCCGCTGGTGCGGTTCGATGAGCCCCAGCAGCCTGGCTCGGGTGGGGCGTTGATCGAGGTAGAAGCCGGTTTTCAAGCCGCGATGCGGGTCGACCAGAAACTGCAGCGGTCCCTCGTGGATCGGGATGCGCGGCGGCACCTCGCCGGCGAGGAGTTGGGTTGTGCTCGGCAGCCCTTCGTCCTCGCGGAATGCTTGGTCGCTGCGCTCGAGGATGCCGCGTGGGCGCACGAGTTCCTGGAGCAGGTCGATGAGTGTGGCGCGGAGCCGATCCATCCCGGCGCTGCGCAGTTGCACGACGAGATACTCGGCGTATTGATCGACGATCAAGCCGGGCAACTGATCCGCTTCGCTGAACATGAGCCGTTTGGCGTTTGTGTGGGTGAGGCGGGCCCGTTGGGCGATGGCCTGGGTGAGCCGGTGGCGGAGCC